>NZ_JBAKHL010000023.1:0-96751 GCF_036902715.1 Micromonospora sp. CPCC 205546 | reverse complement strand
AGCGGGGCGGTCGCGGGCACGCCGCGACCGGCAGGGGCCCGCGAGCGCCGGCCGGTGGCACCGGCCCCGGGGTCGGGGCGGCACCACCGGCCGGCGCCGGTGACTACGCCGTCGCGCAGACGGCGTACGCGGTGTTGGTCCAGTTGCCGGTGAAGGTGTCCTCCTCGTACGCGCCGGAGGTGACGGTGGCCGGCGCGGTGGCCGGGCCGCCGTTGGGCCGGAAGTCGTCGACGACGCCCTCACCCATGATGCCGTTGAGCTCGTAGCCGGCCCCGGTCAGCACCTTGCCGATCGGGCAGGCCGCCGCGACGCTGTGGAAGTCGTTCGAGTCGCTGGGGCTCACCGCGGAGGCGCGGACCAGGCCGGCGAGGGGGTTGGCGCAGATCGCGTACGCCGTCGCGGACCAGTTGCCGGCGAAGGCGTCGGCCTCGTACGCGCCCACGAAGACCGAGGTCGGCGCGGTCGCCACGCCACCGTTGGGCCGGAAGTCGTCGACCACGCCCTCACCCATGATGCCGTTGAGTTCGTGCCCCGTCCCGGTCAGCACCTTGCCGACGGGGCAGGTCGCCGTGACGCTGCGGAAGTCGTTCGAGTCGCTGGCGGTGGTCGCCGAGACCCGCACCAGGCCCGCGACCGGGTTGGCGCAGATCGCGTACGCGGTGAGGGACCAGTTGCCCGCGAAGGCCTCCGTCTCGTACGCCCCCACGTTCACGGCGGTCGGCGCGGTGGCCGGGCCGCCGTTGGGGCGCAGGTCGTCGACCACCGCCTCGCCGGTCGCCCCGTTGAGCTCGTAGCCGGTCCCGGTCAGCACCTTGCCCACCGGGCAGGTCGCCGTGACGGTGCGGAAGTCGTTCGAGTTGCTGGCGCTCGTCACGGCGATCCGGACGAGGCCGGGGACGGCGGCCGACGCGGGAGCGGCGGGGACGACCACGACGGCCGCCACGGTGGCGCCGATAAGGAGGGTGAACGCGCGGGTTCTGCGCCGGCCGACTGTTGCCTGAGCTGACATGTGACGCTCCTGTCTGTCGCCTCGGCGGTGGCCTTCCGCAGGTGTCGGGGTTGACCGGGACGAGGCGTTGCGGTTGACGCGCTCACGCTACGTATTCGGACGACCAGGCATTATCCCCAAGCCGACTACGTCAAGTAGTCGACTGATCGCCTCGCTCGGGCCGCCACGCCCGCCGGCTTCGTTGCTCGCCGGCGGGCGGGCAGGCGGTGCCCCCGGACGTTCCCGGTCGCACCGTCAGGCGGTGTAGAGGATCTTCACCCCGTTGAGGCTCGTCGCGGAGACGCTCGTGCCGCGGACGCCGGAGTTGAGGTTGCGCCAGCCGTTGTTGCTCGCCGCCTCGTGCACCATGCCCCCGGCCACCGTGTAGACGTGCTTGACACCGCCGACGTTCATGGCCGCCAGCGCATCGGAGCTGATCCCGGAGATGCCGGAGTTGAGGTTGCGCCAGCCGTTGTTGCTCGCCGCCTCGTGCACCGTGCCCCCGACCACCGTGTAGACGATCTTCACACCGTTGAGGTCGAGGGCCGCCAGCGCGTTCGGGCTCACCCCCGAGATGCCCGAGTTGAGGTTGCGCCACCCGTTGTTGCTCGCCGCCTCGTGCACCATGCCCCCGGCCACCGTGTAGACGTGCTTGACACCGCCGACCGCGAGCGCCGCCAGCGCGTTCGCGCTCACCCCCGAGATGCCGGTGTTCAGGTTGCGCCACCCGTTGTTGCTCGCCGCCTCGTGCACCATGCCCCCGGCCACGGTGTAGATGTACTTGACGCCGTCGACGTGGATCACGGCGAGCGCGTTGTTGCTGACGCCGGAGATGCCGGTCCACAGGTTGCGCCACCCGGTGTCACTGGACGCCTCGTACACCCTGCCGTCGTTGACGGTGTAGAGCAGCTTGTTCGTGCCCATGACCATCGACGCGGTGGTCGAGCCCGTGATGCTGTTGACCGGCAGCATCCGCCAGCCGCTGTGGCTGCCGGACTCGTACACCTGGCGGTTGGAGCTGGCCTGCCCGCAGTTCCGGCTGGTCGAGTTCCGGGCCGGCGAGACGGGGCCGGAGATGTGGAGGGGGCCGGTGTTCGGGCTGCCGTCGGAGGTGATGCCGGAGGGCACGCCGTCGAAGTACGCCTCGGTCTTGACCCCGTCGCGCGTCTGCTCGTAGTGCAGGTGCGGGCCGGTCGAGTTGCCGGTGCTACCGACCCGGCCGATCTGCTGGCCGGTCGACACCCACTGCCCGGCGCGCACCGTCGGCGACTCGATCATGTGCGCGTAGCTGGTCCGCCAGGCGCCGCCGTGGTCGATCACCACGTACCAGCCGCCGCCGTTGGTCCAGCCCGCGAACGTGACGGTGCCGCCGTACGAGGCGAGGATGGGCCGGCCGCTGCTGGCGCCACCGGTGAAGGTCATGTCGATGTCGTAGTCGTCGTGCCCGTAGTAGGTGGCCATCCGCCAGGTCTCGCCGCAGGGGAACGGCATCTGGAAGTGCGGCCGGGGGCCGGCGGCCTGGGCCGGCGCGGTCACGACGGCGGCGGTGCCCACCACGGCGAGCAGCGCCACAGCGACGCCGGCGAGCGTCAGGCGGGCCGAGGTGAGGACGCGGGCGAGTAGACCCGTCATAGGGGAAAGTCCCTCCGGAGCCGGAATTTGATGTTGATGGATGCTAAGGCAGCCATCGACATCCGGCGAGAGGGTGGACGGACTCGGGTGGGTGTGGCCGGTCAGGCGGTCGCCGTCGTGCCGGCGAGCAGGGCGAGGATCGTCTGGTTCGCCTCCCAGCCGTCCGGGAACTTGACCGGCACGTCGAGGTGCACGGTCTCCGTCGACGGGTGGGCGTCCAGCAGCTCGCCGAGCCCGGCGCGCGCCACCACGACGCACGCGTGCCGGTGGCGCGACGTCAGCACGCAGAGCCGCCCCGACTCCAGGTGGAACGCGGTCGCGTCGCGCCGGCCCGACAGCGGGTGCAGCACGATCGTCACGTCGTACTCCCGGCCCTGGAGCCGGTTGGCGGTGTCCACGGTGATGCCCGCCCCGGCCTCGCCCAGGTGCGCGCGGATGGCCGCGACCTGGTCGCGGTGGGCGGCCCCGACGGCGATCCGGTCGGCGGTGACCGGCGCGCCCGCCGGCGCGTGCTCGCTGACGGCGACCGCGCCGCGCGCGAGCACCCGCAACGCCAGCGCCGCGCAGGCCGAGGCGGCCTCGCCGTCGGTACGCAGGGTGTGCCGGGCCGGCAGCTCGTGCAGCGCCCAGCCGGTGGCCGCCGCCAGGTCCACCACCCGGTCCAGCGCGTCCCCCGGCCCCGCCCCGGTGAAGCTCAGCGCCCGGTCCGCGGCGGACGTGCCGGCGCGGAAGCCGGTGAACGGGTAGAACGCCGCCGCCACCACCGGCGCCGCCGAGGCGGGCAGCCGCCACGACACCGGCAGCCGGTGCACGGGCAGCTCCGGGTTGTGCCGCAGCAGCACCGCCACCGCCGACTGCATCGGATCCCAGGTCAGGCCCGTCCAGCGCCCCGTCTCCACGGTGGAGAACGGGTCGAGCTGGCCGGGATCGCCGACGAACAGCGCCCGCTCGAACCGTCCGGCCACGCGCAGCAGGGCGTCCGAGCGCATCTGGTACGCCTCGTCCACGATCGCCCACGGCCAGGAGCCCTCGGCGACCGTGGCCCACTTGGCGGCCGTACCGATGATGACGGCCGGACCGCCGAGGTCGGCGACCTTCGCGGCGACCCGGACCGTCTCGTGGCCCCTGACCCGCTCGGACGGCCGGTAGTCGGCGGCGGAGAGGCGCCCGATGCGCAGCTCGGGCGCCTTGCGCGCCAGGCGGTCGATGAGGTCGTCGACCTGCTCGTTGGTCTGCGCGACGATGATCAGCGGCTCGCCGGCGGCGGCCAGCTCGACGGCGGCGCGCACCACCAGGGTCGACTTGCCGGCCCCCGGCGGCGAGTCGACCACCACGCCGCGGTGGTCGCCGGAGCGCAGGTCGGCCAGCACGGCGGTGATGACCCGCTCCGCCTCGACCGCCGGCGGCACCTCCAGCCCGGAGCGCATCGATTCCACCTTCCCCCCCGAGGTCTACGGGAGATTACGCCCGGTCAGGCCGCGCAGGAAGGCCAGCCCCTCGACGGCCAGGGTGTCGGGACCGGCCGTGAGGGGCCGCCACACGGACATCGGGACCGCCAGGGCCTCGGCGGTGAACGACTCGATGTTCACCTGGCCGGAATAGCCGATACCGGTCAGGGCGTCGAACATTCCCGGCCAGTCGAGGTGGTCCCCGCCGGGCACCCCGCGGTCGTTGCCGCACACCTGCACGTGGGCGAGCCGGTCGCCGGCGAGCCGGATGGCGGCCGGCAGGTCACGCTCCTCGATGTTGAGATGGAAGGTGTCCAGCGCGAGGCCCAGGCCCGCGACGCCGTCCACCACCTCCAACGCCTGCTCGACGGTGTTGATCAGGCTCGTCTCGAACCGGTTGAGCGGTTCGAGGGCGATCGTCACGCCCTGTCCGGCCGCCTCCTCGGCCAGCGGCCGGAGCCGCTCGACGAGGCGCGCGACGGTGGCGCGCCGGGCGTCCGCGTCGAGCAGCCACCGCCGGCCGGCCGGGGCGTAGAGCGGGCCCGCCACCACGGCGGCACCCACCCGGCCCGCGGTCCGCACGCAGTGCCGCACGAACTCCTCCGTACGCCCCACGATCTCCTCGTCGTCGGCGAGCAGGTCGTGCTCGGACAGCAGGCCGGCGCAGACGGCGGGGGCCAGCCCCAGCCCGGCGAGCAGGTCGGCGGCGCGGACGGGGTCCCAGTCGTCCGGCGCCTGGACGGTCAGCTCCACGGCGTCGAAGCCCCACGCCCTGATCCGGGGGGCCAGCCGGGCGAGCGCCTCGTCGGTCAGCGGTGCCGCCCACGCCCACGTGTTGATGCCGATCCGCACTTGTGCCCTCTCGCCGTCCCGATCGTCAAGATCCGTCGACTGTAGAGGGCCGGTCATCCCGGGGACGGGCGGGCCGCACGAAGAGCCCGAACCCGGGCGTCCAGCAGCGCGAACCCCACTGGCGCGCACGTGAGGGCGGGCCCCGGCCGGCGGCATCCGGCCGGCGGCATCCGGCCGGCGGCATCCGGCGGTAGGACTAGACACCGGCACACCGGGTACGCGCGGCCGGGATCTGGAGGTGGTGCCCGATGGCGAGGTTCCTGTTCACGGCGACCTACACGGCCGAGGGGATCAGCGGGTTGATGAAGGAAGGCGGGAGTCGACGCGCCGAGGTGATCCAGGCACTGGTCGAGAACGCCGGCGGCCGGATGGAGTCGCTTTACTTCGGGCTCGGCCCGCACGACGTGTACGTGATCTGCGATCTTCCCGACCAGCAGACCGCCGTCGCCCTGGCCGCCACGATCCGGGCGGCCCGTGGCCTGGACACCCGGATCAACCCGCTGCTGACCCCCGAGGACATGGACGAGGCGCTGCAGATGAGGGTGGCCTACCGGCCGCCGGGAGGCTGACCCGCCGCACTCTGATACCTGGCGGCGCTTCCCGCCCAGAGTTGCCGAGCAACCGACGCGTGCGGCAGGGCGGACATGGCCCGTTCAGTCTTGTCCGCCCTGCCGTCATCGCCTCAGCCGACGCGCTGGCGGGGGCGGGTCAGGGCGAAGCCGACCACACCCGCGACGGCGGCCAGGATGCCGCCCGCGATGGTCCAGTACCAGCGCGACGACAGGCTCGGCCACCGGAACCGGTCGAACCAGCCGTCCTCCTCGTCGCCGGCCGCCGGGTCCGGCCTGCTGGCGGTCGGATCCTCGACGAGCACCTTGCCCGGGTTCACCGCCGGGACCAGGGGCTCCTTCAGGTCGCCGCCCTCCGGCTCGGTGTCGCCGTCGGACTCCACCCCGACCAGCAGGCTCACCTCGATCGGCAGGCCCAGCTCCTGCTCCGGCAACTCGGTGCCGGACAGCCGGACGTAGTAGGTGCCCGGCAGCGGGTCGCCCGACCACGGCTCGGCCCACGAGCGCACCTGGCGCAGCTCGCAGTCGAGGTCGACGCTGGCGGCGCTCTTCGACGCCACCGGGGTCTGCGCCCCGGCGACGCACGCCTGCCGGCGGCGCAGCCCGTCGAAGACCTCGACGGTCCAGGTGGAGTCGCCCTTGCGGCTCGCCGCGGCGGGCAGCGACACGGTGGCCGCGACGTGGTGGGTGTCGCCCGCCGCGGCCGTGAACGACCAGTACAGGTAGTCGCCCACGGAGGCGCCGACCCGTACCGGCTGGCCGGGGCTGATGCCGGCGGCGGTGAGGAACGAGGTGCCGGCCTTGTTGATGGTGGCGGCCCCCGGCGACGGGGTGGGCGTGTCCGCGCCGGCGGCGGCCGGCAGCGCGACGGCGATACCGGTGGCGGCGAGCACCGCCGCCGCGCGGCGGGCCCAGATCAGGGCCGGAGCCTTGCGTACCTTCATCGGGTCCTCCAGACCGCTACCCACCAACGGGTCAGCCAACCGACGATCAACCCGCTGAGCAGGCCCGCGAGCGTCAGTACGCCCAGCAGCACCCAACCACGGCCGAGACCCGGGCTGTTCGGGGCGGGCGACGCGTCGACCAGGTCGATGGTCAGTTCGAGCGGCATGCCCGGGGCCTGACCGGCACCCGCCTTCGCGGAGAAGGAGTTGCTGACGACCAGGCAGACGACGGTGGGCTCGGGCGCCTTCTCCGTCGAGTCCGTGAAGACGCCACCCTTGTCGTCGTCCGCCGGCTCCTCCTCGTCGTCGTCGGCCGCCGACCAGCGCACGCCGGTCGACAGCACGTCGGTACGACCGCTGCCGGCGTCGTTGCCCCGGACCAGTTCCCGCCCGTCGGTGGCGGTGGCCCGCAGCAGTACGCCGTAGTCCCGGTTCAACGGCCGGTCCAGGCCGATGCTCACCGAGGCCCGCAGCTCCTGCCCCGGCTGGACCGGGATCCGGTACCACCGGTGCTCCTCGAAGCGCTCCCGGTCGGTGTAGACACCGGGGGTGAGTACGGGCGCCTCGGCGCAGACGTCGGTGCCGGCCACCTTCGCCGGCGTCCTGGTGTGGGTGTCCTTGGCCCGCTGCACGAGCTGCTTGATCCGCCGGGTCAGGTCGTCCTTGCTCTGCGCGGAGGTGTACGTGCCGCCGGTCGCCGAGGCGATGCAGACGAGCTGCCTGCGTACCTTCTCGTCGGGGATGAGGCCGAGCGTGTCGACCACCAGGTGGGTGCCCTGGGCGGCCAGCTCGCGGGCCACCTCGCAGGGGTCCGGCGGCGCGCAGGTGTCCTCGCCGTCGGTAATGAGCACGATGCGCCGGGTGGTCTCGCCGGTGCCGAGGTCCTTGGCCGCCTCGCGCAGGGCCAGCCCGACGGGGGTGAAGCCGGTCGGGCGCAGGGTGGCGATGGCGTTCTTGGCCTTCACCCGGTTGACGGGGCCGACCGGCACGAGCTGCTGGGTGTCCTGGCAGCCGACCTTCTTGTCGTCGCCGCCGTAGGTGGCGCCCAGGACGCGGATACCGAGATCCGTCGTCTCGGGCAGCGCGTCCACGACGTCGTTGAACGCCTCCTGGGCGACGGCGATGCGGGAACGACCGCCGATGTCCTTGGCGCGCATCGAGCCACTGACGTCGAGCACCAGCTCCACCTTGGGCGGCTCGGCGGGTGCGGTCTCGTGCTCGTCGGCGTAGGCGGGAGCATCCAGTGTCGGGAAGGCCACCAGCAGTCCTAACAGGACCGCCGGGAGCCGTCGTTTGATCATCACGGCGCCGATCCTAGTGATCATCATGCTCGTGGCCGACCGGGTGGCGTCGCCCCGTCCACTCAGGACGAGCCGGCCTGCAAGGCTCGCGAGCGCTCTTCGGCGTGCCGGGTCTGCCAGGTGCGCAGCGCCTCCTTGATGCGGTGGTTCTCGGCGCGGGTGAGGTCGAGTTGGCGGGTGCGGTCGCGCAGCTCGTGGGCGAGGCGACACAGCAGGGCGTCGACCTCGTCGACCCGGTAGCCGCGCCGGCCGAGCCGCGTACGCGGCAGGGTGACGTCGAGGACCCGGTCGGTGGTGAGCGGGCCCGGCAGGGTGTGCCGGCTTCGATAGACGGCCATCAGGACACCAGCTCCGCCGGCAGGTGGATGCGGTCGGCGGGCACCCCGGCGGCGAGCAGCCGCAGTCGCGCGCCGGCGAGCATCAGCGGCGGGCCGCAGACGTACACGTCATGCTCGGGGCGGCGGTGGTCGAGGGCGATGGTGAGGGCGTCGCCCCGCTCGGCGGGCTCCGCCCCGGGGTCGTGGCTGAAGGCGGGCACGACGGTCAGCCAGTCGTGGGCACACTGGAGCTTGTCGAGGGCGGGCGCGTCGTACAGGTCCGCGAAGGTGCGCGCGCCGACGACCAGGGTCACCCGCCGACCGTCGGGCGCGGCGGCGACCTGCTCGACCAGGGCGCGCAGCGGCGTCAGTCCGGTGCCCCCGGCCACGAGCAGCAGGTCCCGCCGCGCGGACGGGTCCAGGCGCAGGCCGGCGTCGCGCGGCGGGCCGAGCCAGAGCAGTTCGCCGGGGCGTACGTCGTGGACGAGGCGGTGGGCGACGGCCCCGGCGGCGACGGCGCGGACGTGCAGCTCGACGGTGCCGTCGAGGCGCGGGGCGTTGGCCGGGGAGAGCCAGCGCCAGCGGCCGGGCCGGCGCGGCGTGCAGACGGGGACCGCCTGGCCGGGCCGGTGGGGCAGGCGCTGCCAGGGGCGTACGGTCAGGATCGCGATCGTGTCGCACGGCCGGTCGTGGCCGATCACCTCGGCGGGGCACCAGGCCGGGCCGTCCTCCGCGCGGGCGGCGGCGCGGCGCACGGCCTCGGCGGCGCGGCGGTCGGCGCGCTCCCAGGCGTCCGTGAGCTGGGACGTCCACAGCGGACGTCCGCGTCGGGCGACGGCGGCGAGCAGCGCGTCGCCGATGGTGGCGGCGTGCGGCAGCAGGCCATGCTGGCGGTACGCGCGGCCGAGCACCGCCAGCAGCGCCGCCCGCCCGGCCGGGTCGTCGCCGCCGACGGTGAGGCGGCCGAGCGCGGCGAAGAGCAGCGGCGCGTCGCGTTCGGGAAGCAAACCGGGGCGGCGGTCCTCGATCGTGCACCAGAAGTCGTCGGCGCCCTTCTCGACGGCCTTGTCGACGGCCGCCTCCCAGGCGGCGACGATGCTCACGCGCCCACCTCGCCAGCGAAGGCCCGGCGGGCGCGGGCGATGCGCTCGTCGGGCACGTCGAGCGCCCAGAGCACCCCCGCCAGGTAGTCGACGATGCGCCGGTGCTGCTCCTCCGACAGGCCGAACCCGCGCCATGGGTCCGTCGCCGGCTGGCCTTCGACGGCCGCGGCGAGGCCCGCCGCCAGGTGCGCGCCGAGCCGTTCCAGGTCGACCCCGATGAGGTACGGCGACAGCTCCGCGTCCGCCACCACGAGCCGCAGCCACTGCCCGACCACCTCCTGGGCGGTCACGCCCAGCCGCCCAGCTCGGGTCGGGCTTCAGCTTCCTCTGCGGTCGCCATGGTCAGGACCGGGATGGCGTCGATCAGGGTGGTCACGTTCTTCTGCCCCTCGCGTTACGGCTGGTGGAGTGGCGCCGGGGCGGGCGGGAGCGGAGCTGTGTCGTTCGGGGACCGACGCAGTTCCGGAGCCAGCACCCGCCCCGGGCCATACGTCCACCCTTTCCGAGCTGCGGGAAGACCAGAACGACCACGCACTGCACTTGGCCGGTAACTGCGCTGCATCTGCTGCCGGTAAGGTGCACGATGACCGTTCTCGACGTGATCGAAGGCGGCACGATGACACCCGTGCAGCGATGGACCGGCCGCGAGACGAAGGCACTCCGCTATGCGCTCCGCATGAGCATCCGTGACTTCGCCGTACACCTGGGCGTGGCCGAACGGACCGTTTCCAAGTGGGAGGCCGGCGGGAAGAGCGTGAACCCCCGCCCTGAGATGCAGGCGGCCCTGGACACTGCCCTCACTCAGGCTGCCGACGAGGCGCAACGCCGGTTCGCGACGGCGCTACCTCAGACAAACCTGCCGGCTCCGGCTTCCGGGAGCGGGCTCGACCTTGGAGCCGCCGCGCGCGGGCAGGTTACGCGGACTCGTCAGGCTCTCGGACTAAGCGTCGGAGACTTCGCCGCCGTGCTGGCCCGGATGCTGACCTGGCGACCAACCGGATACGACGTCACCAAATGGGAGACGGACACGGTCCCACCCGGCGACGTGGTCCTCGCGCTCTCCGCGATTCTCGACCCGTCCGGCGCGGGTAACCTGGATGAGGAGCGGCTCGGAGACCTCGTCGCCGTCCACCCGAACCGCTCCGAGTTCTCCACCAACCTTCCGCCCGATCAACTGCTCGGCGGAGCAAGCAGCGTGCGCGCCATTGGCCTGTCGCTCAATCTCCTGTCGCAGACTTACCCGGACCGCCGCTGGCACGACCTGGTCGAGGCCGGTGCGCATGTCCGCCTTCTGTTCCTCGATCCATCTGGGCAGGCTGTCCAGGCACGCGAGGCGGAGGAAGGCTTTCCCACGGGGCAGTTGTCCGGGCTGACGAAGCTCAACATCGAAACGCTGATGCGTGTGCGTGACCGGCTACCCGACGGGCTCCAGGACCGCATGGAACTGGCGGTCTACGACGACACGTTGCGCTTCAACGTGATCCTGGTCGACGATCTCTGCGTCGCGCAGCCGTACCTTGCGGAGAGCCGAGGGGTCGACTCCCCCGCGTTCGTCGCCAGACGGAGACAGGCTCGCGGCGGCCTGTATCCGGTGTTCGAACAACACTTCGAGACGCAGTGGCGACGGGGGCAGCAGTTGTGAGCGACTACGGGCCACTGTTGCCTGTTGCGATCGAGGCGGTTGCGCGGGCGGCCAAGGACATGCGGCGCAAGCCACCGGGTGCCCTCACAGCCAAGGGCGACCGCGACATGGCCTCCGCGCTGGACTACGAGATCGAGCGCGACATCCGTGAGCTTCTCCGGGTCGCGACTCCCGACATCGGGTTCCTCGGCGAGGAGGACGGCATCAGCGGGCCGGGAGAGCTCCAGTGGGTGCTCGATCCGATCGACGGGACGGCCAACTTCGTGCGAGGCATCCCGCTCTGCGCGGTGTCGCTCGGACTGCTACACAACGGCGAGGCGGTCCTCGGGGTCATCGAGTTGCCCTTCCTCGGCAACCGTTACGCCG
This sequence comes from Micromonospora sp. CPCC 205546, assembly GCF_036902715.1. NCBI lineage: Bacteria > Bacillati > Actinomycetota > Actinomycetes > Micromonosporales > Micromonosporaceae > Micromonospora > Micromonospora sp. CPCC 205546. The sequence goes on along the minus strand of NZ_JBAKHL010000023.1, from coordinate 85,589 downwards.
CCGCGCAGGGCGACGGCGCAACGGTCGACGGCAGACCGATTCGGGTTAGCCAGACGGGGCGGCTGAGCGAGGCGATCGTGGCGATCGGTGATTACGCCGTCGGCGAGGATGCGGCTGCCAAGAATCGACTCCGGCTCGCACTGACCGCACGACTCGTAGAGTCCGTGCAGCGTGTACGGATGACCGGCACGGCGGCGCTGGACCTGGCTTGGCTGGCCGAGGGCAAGCTCGATGCTGCCCTCACCCTCTCCAACCGCCCCTGGGACATGACTGCGGGAGTGGCTATCGCCCGAGAGGCAGGAGCTCAACTGATAGACAGGGACGGGACCCGCCATGACGTGAACTCGTCCGTGACCCTTGGCGTCACGCCAGCCCTGTTCAAGGACACCCTCAGCCTGTTCGAGCAAGCGGCTGCTTGACGTAGCCGAACGTGTGCTGGCCATCGCTGCGCCGGAAGACCCGTAATGACATGAATCGGGTAAAGCGGCTCATTTCGCGCAGAGGTGAGGACGGCGGCTCGTCGCAGGCCGCCGATAAGCTGGGCATGCCTCCGGACGACAGACACCTCCAAGGATGACGAATAACGCCGCCATCGCCTTGCGCGGGCGCCAGCAGCCGAGCATTCGCGTCGGGCGTACCCGGCGGCGCCGGCAAGTCGATGGACACGCCTCTGTCCACCTTTCGGCAACACGCAGTATTCAGGTAACGTGACGCAACCTGCGAGCAGTAACTACGCACGACCAGCAGAGCTAGCTACTGCAGTTTCTCGATCATCGACGTAGCAGGGGAGTCCCAGATGTTGGCATCCAAGCCCCAAGCGGTTGTACTGCTGAGCGGCGGGCTCGACTCGGCCACAGCTCTCGCTGTAGCCGTCGAGGAGGGCTTCGAGGCCAACGCCCTCAGCTTTCGTTACGGGCAGCGGCATACCGTAGAACTCAAAGCCGCCACACGGGTTGCGAAGGCTCTCGGAGCGACGCGTCATGTTGTCGCGGACATCGATCTCAGGATCTTCGGCGGCTCCGCACTGACCGACGACGGTCTCGCTGTGCCTCACCACAAGAGCGCCGAGGAGATCGGGAGCGAGATCCCGATCACCTACGTACCGGCTCGCAACACCATCTTCCTGTCGTTCGCGCTTGCCTGGGCAGAGACCCTTGGAGCTTCTGATGTCTTCATCGGCGTGAGCGCCCTCGACTACAGCGGCTACCCGGACTGCCGGCCGGAGTACATCCAGGCGTACGAGCGCATGGCAAACCTCGCCACCAAGGCTGGCGTCGAGGGCAGTCAGCGGATGAAGATCCACACTCCCCTCATCGACCTGACCAAAGCCGACACGATTCGGCTGGGCCTCAGCCTCGATGTCGACTACTCCCTCACGCACAGTTGCTACGACCCTCTCAACGGGCGACCGTGCGGCACCTGCGACTCCTGCCTGCTACGCACCCGCGGCTTCGCCGAACTCGGCATGTCAGACCCCGCTGCCGGCAGCCAATCATGAGATCCGCGTACCGCATCAAAGAGATTTTCTACACCCTGCAGGGCGAAGGTACTCATGCCGGGCGGCCTGCCGTCTTTTGCCGGTTCACGAGTTGCAACCTCTGGACGGGGCGCGAGACAGACCGCCACCGCGCCATATGCCAGTTTTGCGATACAGACTTTGTTGGCACTGACGGACCCGGAGGAGGGCGCTTCCGGTCCGCCCAGGACCTAGCTGCCGCAGTAGCCAAGGCCTGGGCTGGTGCAGCCCATCCGAAGAGTAAGCCGTATGTCGTCTGCACTGGTGGCGAGCCACTGCTGCAACTCGACACCGCTGCCGTCGAGGCGCTTCATTACGAGGGCTTCGAGGTCGCTATCGAGACGAACGGAACGCGACCTTTGCCCGCAGGCGTCGACTGGGTCTGCGTCAGCCCGAAGGCTGGCACAGAGTTAGTCATCACTCAGGGTGATGATCTCAAGCTCGTGTACCCGCAACCGGGCGCGGATCCTGAGCGATTCGAGAGCCTGGACTTCGCCCACTTTCTCCTCCAGCCGATGGACGGACCAGACCAGGCGGCGAACACCCAAGCCGCCATCAACTACTGCCTCGCTCACCCTCAGTGGTCATTGAGCCTGCAGACGCACAAGTACGTTGGGATTGCTTGATGGAAATCTTCCGCGAATTCACTTTCGAGTCTGCTCATCGCCTGCCGAAGGTGCCTGACGGACACAAGTGCGCGCGCCTTCACGGCCACTCTTATCGAGTTGAGGTGCACGTGCGCGGCGAGGTCGGCGCGTCCTCCGGTTGGGTGATGGACTTTGGAGACATCAAGGCAGCATTCCGGCCTATCTTGGACCAGCTTGACCACTACTACCTGAACGAGGTGCCCGGGCTGGAGAACCCCACCAGCGAGGTACTGGCCCAGTGGATTTGGACGAAGCTTGTCGATCAGCTACCGCTATCTGCCATCGTGGTCAGAGAGACGTGCACGTCAGGGGCGGTCTACCGGGGCGATGCCCCGTGACGGAAGCTACGGCCGATGAGCATCCACTAGGCTCAACCGTGGATAGAAGCCTGGCGAGGCCGTCGACACGAATGCACATCGTCGTGACCTGTGCGAACCGCAAGAACCTTCCCGTGCCCGCCGCACTGCGCGTTGGAGCCCTGACGGGCTACCTGCCGAGACAGAGGCTCACGGAGTGGATTCGGAGGCTTTCCGAACCAGGTCAACCGTCCACTGCCGCCACGTCACTTTACGCCGGCGAGCATTGGACGGCGGCGCGTCAACTCGCGATGTCGATACGTGTAGAGGCGCAACTATGGGTTTGTTCCGCGGGGTATGGGTTGATCCCTGCCAGCGCGCACGTCCGTCCCTACGCAGCGACGTTCGCGATACGGGAGGGAGACTCGGTTGGGCGAAGCTCGACCGAGAACCGCAATTGGTGGCGCGGGCTGAGCGGGTGGGCGGGCCCGGAAGCTGGCGCGCCGCGATCGTTCTATGACCTCGCCCGAACGAACCCCGACGACACGATCATTGCCGTCCTGTCGAACGCTTACCTTCGGGCGTGCAGTGACGATCTCCGTAGGGCGGTGGGGCAACTGCGCGACCCGCAGCGACTGACGATCATCGGCCCGAAGCAGGCGGATCCCGACCTAGACGAACTTGTCGTCGCCGTGGCCGCTCCGATGAGGTTGGCGGTCGGCGGCAGCCTGCTTGCCCTCAACGTGCGTGTCGCGCAGCGCCTCCTGAGCCTTGCTACTGCGGATCCTGGCACCCATCGCCGCTCCCACCTCCGCGCCTTGGCCGGCGAATTGGCAGCTGCGGTGCCCCCGCCAGCGCCTCGAGTTCATCGCGAGCGCATGACCGACGACGAGGTCAAGGCCTTCATACGGCCACTTGCAGTGGCCGAGCCAACCTCGGCAACACGCCTGCTTCGACGGTTACGAGACTCCGGCAAGTCATGTGAGCAGGCACGCTTCAAGCAGTTGTTCGACGAGATTTCTCTGGATGGGCGCTGCTGATGCCACCCCCACAGGATGCCAAGGCCATAGCGCGCCGTGCGCTGCGAATCGCCCAGCCCGGCACCCCCGCCCTCTATCTGTTCGCGCTTCAAGCGGAAGAGGTCCTGCAAATCGCGGACATCTCCCGCGTCAGTCGGGACGACGCCGGGAAGTTGATCGGTTACCAACGGCCGCAGGTACGGAAGCACATACAAGAAATCGTCGAGTACCTCGACACGGAGTCCGCCGTCTTCCCCAATCCAATCATCCTGGCCCTGTCCTCGCACGTACGGTTCCAGTCGAGCAGAGGACCGGGCGCGGGAGACGGGCTCGCCACCTCTGGGCTACTCAGCATTCCCTTGTCGCAACCGGGCAAGCCCAAGCCCGCATGGATCGTTGATGGACAGCAGCGTGCTCTCGCGCTGTCCCGTACCCAACGGCAGCAGTTTCCCGTACCGGTGACTGCGTTCGTGGCGGACAGCGTCGGTTTCCAGCGCGACCAGTTCCTGCGCATTAACAACACCCGTCCGCTACCGCGTGGTCTGGTTACCGAACTACTGCCGGAGGTCGACAGCCCGCTACCTCCCCGACTTGCCATACGAAAGGCACCCTCGGCCCTGTGTGACGTTTTGAACGCCGACAAGACATCGCCCTTTTACGGGCTGATTAAACGAGCGTCGACGAACAAGCAACAGGCACCAAACGCGGTGATCACCGACACCGTCGTCGTTGAAATGATTCAAGAGAGCCTGACTTCGTCGGCTGGCTGTCTCTTCCCCTACCGCGACGTCGCACACAACGAAACCGACTTCGATGGAGTCCTCCAGGCCCTCTATATCTATTGGACAGCAGTCCGTGACACCTTCCCAGAAGCCTGGGGCAAGCCGCCGAGCAAGAGTCGACTCATGCACGGTGCAGGGATTCGGGCCATGGGACGGCTGATGGATCGGGTGCTGGGCACAGTGGATCCCCGCATCCCCGAGGCCCCCGCACTGGTCAGCAAACACCTCGCGGTGATTGCGCCACACTGCCAGTGGACGGGGGGAAGATGGGACGAACTCAACCTTCGTTGGAACGAAATTGAGAACTTGTCCCGCCACGTTCAGGAGTTGTCCAACTACCTGATCCGCGTCTACCTGAACGAACGGGCCGGCATCCGATGAAGTTCTTCTTCCCTGACAGCCAGGACCAGGTCGACCCGACCTTCGACTTCCTGAGCGAGGAACGCGACCCGTTCAGAGTCCGCCAGCGTGACGACCTGTACGCACACGAACTGCTGAAGCCACCGCCCTTCAACGGCCTACTGGTCTCCAAGGCCATCGTGGACGGCACCGCCAACTCCAGCACCGGCAAGTACACCGGGCCCCAGCGCCATCGACTGTACCGGCAAGGAGCGCGAGAGTTCTTCCGCCTCCACAACGGCAGCGCCCCATTGAAGATCATGGGTGACTGCGGGGCCTTCTCGTACGTCGGGGAAGAACACCCGCCCTACACCGTTGAAGAGGTGGTCAGCTTCTACGAAGGGTGCGGCTTCGACTACGGAATCTCCGTCGACCACGTCATCTTCCAGTACGAACCGAACGTCACGCGTATCGACAAGGCGGCCAAAGAATGGGTCCGCCGCCAACAGATCACGCTCCAACTTGCGGCAGAATTTTGGCAACGCTGTTCATCAAGCGACGTTCACTTCACCCCCCTCGGGGTAGCACAGGGCTGGAGTCCGGAGTCCTACGCTTATTCCGTCAAGGAACTGCAGCGTATCGGATACCAGCGCATCGCACTCGGCGGAATGGTTCCGCTGAAGACGAAAGACATTCTTGCCTGCCTCCGCGCTATCGATGACGCACGCGAGCGCGACACACAGTTGCACCTGCTGGGAATCAGCCGCGTTGACGACATCCCGACCTTCGCCAGCCACGGCGTGACTAGTTTTGACAGCACATCGCCTTTCCGGCAGGCATTCAAGGACGATCGGGATAACTACTACGCGCTCGACCGGACCTACGTGGCGCTCCGCGTCCCCCAGGTTGACGGCAATGCGAAGCTTAAGGCACGGATTCGTTCCGGCGAGATCAGCCAAGGGCAGGCCATGCAGCTCGAACGCGCCGCCCTGACATGCCTTCGCGCATTCGACAGAGGCGAGGTCGACCTGGAAATCGCCTTGGAAGCACTGGTTGCCTACAGCGCTGTGTGGGACCGCAAGGCGGACCGGAGCGATCAGTACCGCGACACGCTCGAGAATCGGCCGTGGCAGGCGTGCGACTGCTCGATTTGCAACAAGGCCGGAATCGAAACAATTATCTTCCGCGGCGCGGAACGCAACAAGCGTCGCGGCTTCCACAACCTACACGTATTCGGGCAACGACTGCGCCGGCAACTTGGAGATGACGATCGTGACTAAGCAGGGAGACAAGAGCACCATGGCCGGAAGCCGTGGGAAACTGCTACATCTTCCGGCTCTCGAAATCATGCAGGGGCCAAACCGCCGTCTCTACACCTTCGCGGTGGACGGCAAGCAGGTCCCGTCGTTTGCCGCCGTCTCGCGTGTCCGACGCGACAGCGAGCAGCAACTGCACGGCTACCAACGACCAGAGGTCCTGGCGCACGTGGCAGCAATTCGCCGCTATGTGGAGTCCGACGACAACCCCCTGCTGCCCAACGCCATTGTCGTCGCCTTCGACGACCGGGTTCGCTTCGTCCCTGCCGACGCCGCTACCGAGGCCCCTGGCTACGTCCGCCTGGGCACGCTCGTAGTACCCGTGAGCGACGACTGGGAAGACGCCGACAAACCTGGCTTTATCGTGGACGGCCAGCAACGGTGCGCGGCTATCCGTAACGCAGAGGTAGAAGCCTTCCCGATCTGTGTCACCGCCTTCATCACCGCCGACCAGGCCGACCACCGATCTCAGTTCATTCTCGTCAACTCCACCAAGCCGCTTCCCAAGGGCTTGATCCACGAGTTACTCCCGGCCGCGTCCGGTCCGCTACCGAACCAACTACGCGTGCGGCAACTCCCAGCGACGGTTCTCGAGCGCCTCAACTTCGACCAACGTTCGCCGCTGCGCCACATGATCCAGACGCCGACTAATCCCACGGGGGTCATCAAGGACAACTCCATGCTGCGCATGCTCGAGAACAGCATCTCGGATGGGGTCCTGTACCGATTCCGCGGAAGCGACAAGACGCTGCCCAATATCGGACTGATGGTGACCGTACTGAGCGACTTCTGGACTGCTGTGCGGGAGGTGTTCGGTGAGGATGCCTGGGGTAAGCCCCCTCGCAAGTCGCGGCTGATGCACGGCGCCGGCATCATCAGCATGGGATATCTGATGGACGCTATCGCCGACACGAATGGCAGTGGCGAGGACGTCCCCGACGTGCAGGGATTCGCTGCTGGGCTAAAGACAGTGAAGGACTACTGCCGGTGGACCGAGGGCACGTGGGATCTGGGCGACGGGATTCCGCGCCGCTGGAACGATGTCCAGAACACCCCTCGAGATATTCAACGGATTACTGACTTCCTGATCTCCACCTACTATGCGAAGCAGGGAAAGCGACACGATCGGTCGAGTCGGCTCTTTTAGGTGTCATCCGCGGAAGTGCCCGCGCCGAGGAATCGGCGCCAAGCACCGCTGCGACCCTGCGTGGTGAGGCTTGGGATATCCGCCTTGGCCCTGCTGCATATGGGACCAAGACCAACCATTGCATTGTGTCACGTGGACACAGCCGATGTTCATTTTAAAACCGCGGGGGGGGGCCAGTCGTTTCCTAGGCACGTGGCGCGACAGATCAAGAGGCGATAGATACAGGATTTGCTCCACGCTCAGCCCATACTGCATTCGTCGTTTGCAGGCGAGCCAACCTGAGTTGGCGGCCTCTACCGTCGGCCGCTTTCACTTGGCCAACGACACCAGAGGTACCGAAAGGCCGCAGACGGGCCGCCTTGCTGGGGCTTGGAGCACGATCGATTACGTCTCAATGAACGCGTCCGGAACGAGGCAAAGGACACCTCTCGTAATATTTTGCACCTGTTCCATTACTCGCAAGCGATGTACCGGCGTGCAATGCACGGTGGTGCCGGCACAGCGTGGCCCCGACTGTAACCTCCGATGGTTCCCGGCGGCCCGGTTCTGCCGGGCCGCCGTCAGTGAACGTCGTTCACCTGGGTTCGCCTGTGGCTGTGGCTTCATTACGAAGCCACTCCTCTGCGGCCTCGATCAAAGAGGTTGACCCCTTCCCGACGGCATAGCGAATCGGCGCGGTCGGCCGTTCCGCTTTAAGGGCGGTGGTGGCGGCATGGGCCGCGGCTCGGTCCATCACCACGAACAGGTCCGCCGCCCGCGCCGCAGCCCGCAGCGAGTCGGTCGCGACACGCTCGGCGCAGACCAGCACCTCGAGGCCGGGATATCGCGAGCGCAGGATCCGGGCGGCGCGCTCCAGCGCTTGTGCCTGAAGTGAGTACAGGGCGATGCGGGTGCCGGGACGAATCGTCGCTGGCTGCTCGCCGATGACTCGCTCCGCTGGCGGGAGGGTGATAGTAAGCCCGAATGACGGGGCGAGGTCAACGGCGACGGCCAGCGCTGCCGACGGGATCCGGCCGGCGTTGTGTGGACCGATTCGCGACAGCATAGGCACGGCGAATCTGTCGAGACTGTCAGCGCGGCCGGGTCGATGTGCCAGGAGGTGTTCGAGCAGGTCCAGACCGAGCGGCACGTCGGCGTCGGTGAGAAAGGGATCCCATCCGGCGCGGACCAGTTCCACCACCTCATCGAATGCCTCCACGTTGAGACCGAGTTCGACGAGGCCATCAATCAGCCGCGCGATTCGCGACACACGGTGGCGATCCCCACTGTTGTCGTGGTAAGCCCACAACTCCAACACGCGGTAACTGAGCGAGCGAACGTCGTCGACCGTCGCATTACTGGTCTTCAGATCGCGCACCAAATCGATGCACACGTCGAGTCCGGGTGACAGGCGCCCCGGCCCGCCGCCTGCCGTGATCTTTTGAATCGCCAGACAGGCGGCGTCGGTTCCACCCAGGACCCGCAGTTCGGAGACGCCGGTCTGTGCGATGGACTCGGCGAGTTCAGGCAGTCGTTGTGGCGTCGTTGAGGCGGCAAACAGGTCGGCGATCCTGTCCGGCAGCGCAGTCGGTTCGATGCCCCTGTCGACGCGCGGTGCCGGGCCGAAGGCGCGGCGGATGGCCTCCTCGCCATGCGCGGCACGGTGACGTGCCAGCAGGGCCAGTGCCGTAGTCGTGAGGGTGTGCGACACCGCCTCGACCACTGCGGGTAAATCGGCAACGTCTGTGGGCATGTGCGATAGCAGATCGACCGCAGCATCGAAGCGCCCGGCCTCAATCGATTCCTGGGCACGGCGGCGAAGTTCCGTGACGGAGGAGCCGGCCGGCTCTGCGTCGTCGGGGCTAGCGGACGGCTGGGCGTCCAGCACGGCGACGATGCCTGGGTCGCTCGCCCAGCCGGCCCGTGTAAGTCGCTCTCGCAGCATGTCGGGTGACTCGCCGGCGGTCAGAGCCCACAGCGTGTAGTACCGGGCGCCTGCCGTGGACCGGATCCTCGACACGGAGTCAATCAGGGCGTTAAAACGGGTGGCGACCGGTCCGAATGCTGCCAGACCGAGTGTATTGGGGAGCTTAGACATGGCCAGGCGCGCCAGAGCGTCAGAAGCCAAGCTTGGCCTGGGCAACTTCAGGAGCGTGTCCAGTTCCGGATGCTGATCGAGTTCGTCCCAGCGTTCGAACGCGGCGAGCACCTGGATGTGGAGGAACATTCGGTTCGCCTGCGATAACCGGTGATCGGAAGCGAGTACTGCGTAGGCCGCTGCGGACTCCTGCTCCGCCCGTGAGGCGCAGGCATCGGCGAGGTCGCCGATAAGGCGTCCGATGGGCAGGGAGAGACGTGCGTTCCGCCGCGGCGCTCCGGCAATCGAGGTTAGTAGGGCCTGGACCGATTCTCGTACCGATATGCGGGCGGCCAGGGGCGTGCCGGCGACTCGAAAGCGGTAGACGTATCGGCTGTCGCCGGCAAGCGCGATTGCCGCCCGCTCCAGCAGGTCACCGGATGGCTTGGCAGCCAGGCTTTGGCCATCGAAGTCGGTCCAGGTCTTGCCAATGTGCGACTGCAGCAACTCCCGCAGCATACGGGATTGCTCCGCCCCGAACGCCATGGCGAAGTAGTGGGTAACGCCGTCGATGCGCGCGGGCAGCACCACTGGCTTCGGAGGGTCCTGGGCAACGAGTTGCTGCGCGATGGTGACGAGTTCGTCGAGTTGCCGCACAGCACCGACGCGCAGTTCGTTGGGCGGGGCGAAGAACGCGTGTTGAAATGATTCCCAGCGCTGTACTACCGGGGCTCCGGCGGCCCGCGTACTCATGCGAACAAGCTCATCAGTTCGGTGGTAACCGTCGCGACGTGGCCAGGGTCGGTGGACACGGTCACCAACTCCCCGTTGATCTCGACTCCTCGGTAGGTCAGGTTCATCGATCCATGGACGATCCAGTCATCGCCACCAATCGCCTTCTCGTGGTCCAGGGCACTCCCGGCTTCGTGTGTTGACTGCCGCGGATGAAATAACGCCTCTGTTCCATCGCGTCGTGCGACATCGTGGAGCCGCTCTACGAAGCGGGTTTGCGGCGCGCCCGGCCCGCAGTGCAGATAGATATTGGTCTGCTGGGCGAGAAGGGCGCGCAGGATCGCCGACAGGCGGATAACCTGTGCTCCCCAGGTCGCATCGAGGGCGCTGAAGCGCCCGCCGCGGTTGTCGAGCAGCGGCACGTCGCTGATCCAGGGCGAGGCGATCAACAGGCGGCGCCCCGGTGCCAGCAGTTCGCTTACGATCAGACTCTGGAGAGCCTCTGCGATAAGACGGTGCGGGCGGGCGGCGAGCCGGTGAATGTAGCGAGTGGTCACTGTGGTGACTCCTCCAGAGACACGTCCACCGCCAACAGTCCGTCATGGCGCGAGGTGGCATCGACGTGCGGGTGGACATGAAGCCAGCCCAACTCGATCGGCTGGATGACGATGTGCTGCAACGCCCGCTTGAGTCGGACTCGGTCATTACTTCCCGACACCAGCCGGCAACGCCCCGCCGTAGCGATGATCTTCGTAAGCCGGTCGGTCCAGTCAGGCTGGTCGACATCGACGTCGTCGTGAGAATCGGGCAAGGTATCCAGCACCAGTGTCCGTTCAGTCATCGGGGGGTCGCTGACGAAACGATTCGATGCTACGAGGGACTGTGCCCGGCGCGCCTCGGCGCTGGGCCACAACAGTCCCTGAAGCACGGATTGCATCCAGGCCTGATTCTGCACGGCTCCTTCCGGAACCGCCTTGACCAGTTCAGCGCGGATGATCGGATCGGTTGCAAGAGCCATGCAGATGCTGCGGTGATCAATGGCGAACCCGGCACGCACCTCGACGTTTTCCCAGCGGGTGAGGCATTCCCGCAGCAGCAGGTCGGACTCCGGTCCGGAGTTGGCCCGGAACACGCGGCTGGCCAGTGTGGTGACGGTGGCGTGAGCCGGGCTGACCCCGTAGTTGGTGAGCAGAGCAAGCAGGCCCTGCCAGCAGCCGAGCCGATCCGTGGTGGCGTGGCGGAACCGAAGGGCGGCCTCCTCAATCTCAGGCTCTGTGTTGAGCAAGTCCAAGGTATGGCGAAGCGATCGGTCGACCTCCTCCAAGTCAGACGGCTGCAGCGCAGCAACCACGAGGTAGTCGAACTGCCGCGGATCGTCGCTGATACGGGAGGTCAACGACTCCACCATGCCCCCACCGCCGATCATGGCATCGCTAAGGACGAATGCCACTGTCGAGTTGTCGGTGACCGGATCAACGTCAACAATGCTGTCGAGGTCGGCGTCGAAATCGGGGCACAGTTGTTGTGCTGCGGCTTGCCAGGCGGCAGCCACCGTGTGCACGTACCGGGCACGCAACCAGGGAAGCCACGTGTCGTCCGGTTCGGCGGTGAGGAGGCCGGTGCTGTCGGCGATCACATGCATCACCGCAGGGTCAAGTAGCGCGTCGAGCAACTGCTGCTGCCGTGGACTCAGGTCGTTGTCATCGTCCTCGTCCTCGTCTTCTTCGAGTCCGACTAGTCCTTGGCTGAGCACATCGGAGACGAGTTCCCGCCAGTGCCCCGCAGGCAGGCCGGACAGGTGCACCGGGTCAGTGCTATCCCGCACTGCCGCCGCAGCCGCCGCAACAAGGGCTTCCGCGATGTTGTGGGAAAGGAACGGATCGATACGCAGCGCATGCAGCCCCGTGCGAAGCCGGTCGACGAAGATGTCTCGGCGCAACTGCCGAAGCCGGCGTGGTGAGCAGTGAAGGTCAAACGCCGCCAGCGTCTGCGGCACCGCGACAGTCACGACCTGCGCATCGACGCTGGCCTCATACCCCACCGCCGCCGGCTGCCCATGCCAGGTGAAGCTGTTGGCGATCTGCTGGCGCCCGCCGGCACGCCGCAGCACCGCGGCCGACGTTGCCGTGGCATACCGCCAGGTGTGCAGCGCACCGCAGCCGGAGTGCAGATATGCCTCCACAGACAACACAGTGCCAACCAGCGGTCCGCTCCGTGGTCGGAGTACCTTAATCGCGTCGGCAGGTGCCTGTCGGCGCACCTGCCAATGCAGACGACCGTTAGACGACGACTGCACCTCCGGATCTGGCACCTGTGGTGCGGTGACGAGTGGGCGAACCAGAGGAAGCGTTCCGTGATCGTCGGATACCTCTCCGATGACGTCTCCGCATTGTGCAAGGCCCAGTTCGAGTGCGACGGCCTGGCCGTCGGGCGCGGGTTCGATCCAGAGGCCTCGTCCCCGCTCCACCGCCCAGCGCATGGTCACCTTGCCTGGTGCTAACTCATTGAGCGCCATATGCACTGCGATCGATTCACGGGCCGCCTCGTCGTAGTTGGGCGGCGGTTCGATGGCGACCTCAGGCAGGCACAGGTCGCTAAACAGTGCCTTGGGAATAAACTCCGGCAGGGGCGAGTCGTTGACCCACTCCTCCCGCTCGGGTACAGCTTTGCCGTTGTCGTAGGCTGCCCACCGGCTCACTAGCCGGCGCCGAGCCGTGGGCACCGCGTCCAGAAGCAGGGAGCGGGGCTGTTCCCAGCACACCGCCTCGACTTCCTCTAGGCTCAGCCGTAGCGACGAGCCGATGAAGGTCATCAGTTCCTGGCGCTCGGTTCCCCCGTCCATCACCTGGGTGAGCAATTTTGCCACCTCTTCGCGCAGGTGCGCATGAGTGGAATCTGGTTGGACAAACACGCTACGCATGCGTTGGCCACCGGTGCGAGCCGTAACGTCCAATCGGTGCGCCGCCCAGTCAATGAGGCACATCGCCGCCTGCATCTTGCGCACGGACTGGTTGCCCAGCGGCAGACGTTTCTCCGGTAGGGCCGGGGCGAGCAGCGTTTCGTAGTCCTGGTACGCCGTACGGTCGCGTCCGAAGTCTGACAACACCACGACGGTCCACGGGCGCTGCGTCTGCGTCCGCCCGGCGCGTCCTCGGCGCTGCAGGAACGACGCCACGTCGCGAGGGGCTTTGTGCTGCAGGACCGCCCCCACGGATGGGTCGTCAAACCCCACCTCAAGGGAGGACGTCGTCACAACGATGTCGGATCCCACCTTGACGCCGGTGTCCTGCGACGACGTCCGACCGATCCTCAGGCCCTGGTCGTCGAAACCGAGCCGTTCGGGCATCCACCACTGCTGGCCGTCGGCATCTCGCCGTTCCCAATCGGTCACCGGGCCGGACCGTCCGGCAGCGCGGCTTAGGCGCAGACTCGCGAGGGCGACTCCGTTGCGCAAACGCCGACCCGTCTCTGTAAAGCCCTCAGCGGACAGCATTTGTCGATAGAGCCGGTTGACCAGATCGAGGTTGTCGCAGAACGCGAAAACACGGTTTCCATACGCCCCCAGCGAGGTGGGCTGGCGGTCGAGGACACGTCGCAGCAGCATGAGCGACTGGATCGTGCTCGACAACAGAGCGGTTTGCTGGCCGGGGTCGCCACGCAGCACCACCTGGTACTCCCGCCCGCGCGGCCTCATGTCCTCCTGCCGCGGCTCGATGGTGGTCACTGTGCCATCGGCGAGCCCGCAGAGGGTTTCGAAGAAGCGGCCCGCGTTCGCCAAGGTCGCGCTTAGCCCCACCCAGGTGGTGGGCCGACCCAGCAGGCGTCGCCACCGTCGCAGCAGATAAGCAACCTGGGCACCGTTGCTGCCCTCGTAGGTGTGCACCTCGTCGAGTAGCACCAGCCCGGGCCGGCTCGCTGCCTTCGGCCCTACGCCGAACACATGCATGCTCCAGCCGTCGCTTAGAGATCGGTTCAGCATTTCTGTAGTCGTGAACAGCAGGTCGGGCGGGCGAGCGTGCATGGACCGACGGGTCAATGCGACCTCATCGTCGCCGACCTGCTCGCCGCAACGGACGCAGGTCAGCCGCTCGTGCTTCCGCTGCGCGGAAGGGGCATAGTCGGTGAAGCGCCAGACGAGCTCGCCCCCGCACCGGCTTTCAGTCTCTGAGCCGGGGCACGTGAGATACGGGCACACCCAGCCCGTGGCGGCTCTGCGCCACGCCCGGTTGGGGGCTCTTGCCGCTTCGGCCGCTTTCGGAGTGTTGCCAAAGAAGGCGCCAAGGCGAATCTGCCGACCACCCGCCTTGCGCAGCCGCCGCGTCTCGTCAAGGGCCGAGGCGAGTTGGTCCTTGAGCAGTTCGTTGCGTGGATATATCGCTACGACACCGACGCCACGGGGAGACTCGGGCCGGGTGGCGAGATAAGTAAGCGCCGGCAGGTAAAACGCGAGGGTTTTGCCACTGCCGGTACCCGCGCTGACAACCACACCGCGATCGCGACCCGCCATCGCGGTGAACACGTCGATCGTGGAGTCCAACTGAAAGGTCGACAGTTTGCGTCCGTCGAGGATCTGGCGCGCCGCTTCGACCTGTGCGTCGGAGAGTTGACGGGCCGCCAACTGTGCCGCGACCGCGTCCGGGGTGAGGTTGCGTTCGGGAAACCAGCGGGGTTCGTGACGGAAGCGGAAGTCGGCGACCAGAGGCGGGGCAGCCTGCCAGGGACGGTTGGGAAACTGCTGGCGAAGATGCGCCATGAGACGCATCGTTTCAGCCATCCGTGTGCGGTACTCCGTCGGCCACCGCCGGTCGAGTTCGAAAAGGAGATTGTGTTGGAGAAGTTGTTCGAGGAGTTCCCGGGGATCGTACGACGGTGCCGCTGTTCTGATGGTCTCAAGAAGATGTTCCTCCGTCCAACTCTCCTCCGTCAGCCCCCAGACTAGGTAACGGGCTTCCACGTCCTCGACAGCGTCGAGCACTCGCAGAAGGCAGGCGGACAGATCATTCACCACTTACGGACCCCGTATCCCTCACCGTTGCCCTCGCTGTCCAGCCACGTGCGGACGGCTGGGGTGACCAGCGACCATGGTGCGCCACTGCCGCCAGCGGCGGCCTCAACGAATGCCTTGATCTCAGGCGGCAGTTCGGCCATACGCCGATCGATTTCTGCACGGACCTCCGCCCAATCCGTTGAGTCCTGTCGCCATCGCTCGACGGCCGCAGGAGCCTCTCGAGCGGTCCCGGTGTATGGACGCGACAGCGACAACTGGATCCTGTTGATGCGGATCTGCAGCGATTCGTGACCCGGCATTGCGGGGATGGGCCGGTCAAGGTCGGCGGGCTTAAGGCGGCGCTGTTCCTCCGCTGCGGCGCGGATGAGGGCCCGTTCCAAAAGTGAGACCGTGACGCCTGCTGCCGCGAGTGCGTCCTGAAACGCGCCGCCTCGTAGACGTTCGGCGAGTTCTCGGTTGGGGTTGGCAGCCTCCGTCGCGGCTCTGCGCAAATTTGGTATTGCCTTCCTAGCCGCTGGCGATATCGCTGGCCGGGCATATTCGACATCGAGCGACGAGAGTTGTTCGCCGATGCGCACGCAGTCCTTGAGGCTGGCAGTCAGGGTCTCTGCACGGTTGCAGGCCGCAGCAATCGCGGTCAACTCTGCCTCGGTCTTCTTCCGATCAGCACGGTCGGCAAGGGCTAGGAGTGTCTGGTTAGCCCGTGTAACCAGCGAGTCGGGTTCGGGACCGGTGTCTGTACGGGGCAACTCGGTCACTGCTTGCCCAGCCCTTCGAGAGTGTCCGCGAGTTCGCGCAGCGCGCGCTGCAGCCGGGCGCGATCGTACGTGTCCGAGGCGCCACTGGGGGTGCTTGAGGTGTCGCGCAACGAGTGCAGGATGTGATCACACAGCCGCCAGTAGTTGAGCAAGTCGGCAAGAGCGGGAGAAGGATCGACCGTCAGGTGCCAAATCGCCCCGGGGTCTGCCACGGATGGCAGGAGTTTGGTGAGCCGTCGCAGCAGGCTCAACTGCTCATCGGTCACCTTGTCACGCAGCCGGTCATAGGTGGCCTTAGCACCAGCATCGGCCAGCACGGACTCCCTGTGTGCCTGAGATACCAACCTGTCCATGGTCGTCAGCGCCTCTTGGAGATCCTCACCCTCCACGATGTGCTGGCCGATCTCGCGCAGACTGTCCCTCACTGGCCTCCATAAGGAGTCGGCCGCGCTGCTCTGGGCGTCGTGGAACCCGCGGACGCTAACTCGCGTCTCGGACTGGGTGCGCAGTTCGGGAGGAAGTTGGGTCAGTTGCGCGTAACGCATGAGGTCTTTCAGCACGGCCCCCGCGTCGAAGATCGAGGGAGCGCCGTCGCTCTTGCGTTGGGTGAGATTGTCGCGTACGACGCTTAGTGCGGAGGTGCGTTGCCGCGCCACCTCGTCTAGGAACTTGGCCATGCCGGGATTGAGGGGGTCCGGACGTTTCGGTCGGATCATGACGCCAAGGGCTTGACCGGGCGACTCCACCCGACGGCCGTCAACACGGCTGAGGACTCCCAAGATTGCGAGAGCCGGCCCGAGCCTGGACGACGTCTCCCGCCGCACGTGCTCGACGATCTCTGCTTCCAGCGCGGCCAGTCGGGTCTGCAGCTCGAAGAACCAGCGGCCGCCGTTGGGGCCTGCAAGGTTCCCTGAGGCGGCGAGAACTCCCTTCAGGAGCACCGCATCCCGGTCATTAGGGAAGAACTTCATGGTAAGGCTGTCGGGAGGCGTGCTGCCACCGCCGGCTGAGTTGTCCACCCACACGTTGCTGGTCTTGATGGTCACCGGCCCGACCAGAATGCTGGTGCCGGAGCGTTTGACGTTGATTCCGTGTGGGCCGCTCTGTAGGCGAGCAGCCAGCGCGTCGAGAATCCACCTGCGGATCTTCTGCGATGGGTTCGCCCCCAGCCGTACGCCGCCAACCCACTTGTCGATTTCGTGCACTGACGCTGGCGCCGGCGCGACCGGCTCTTCGGGTGTGGCCGGCGCTGCGCCGGCTTCACCGATGTCGGTCAGGCGCACGCCAAAGACGTCAGCGATGCGGCGCATGTGATCGTCGACGACCGGCGGATTGGTCGCGTAGAACGCCCGCAGGCTGATCTCTGGTTGCGGAGTGCTCGACTGTCGGGTGATCGTGTCACGAACCTCGACGGGCACCGACAGCCGAGTGGGCTCGAGACCCGACGCGAAGCGCGCCGAGGGGAACTCGCCCGGCTTGGACAATTCATCCTCGGCGACCTCGAGCGGTTCCCGGATCACCTCCCGGAGAATGTTGCGAGGGTCGAAGCCGCCCTTGGGACTGGCGAGCGTGATCAACCGATCGACTGCCGCACCGTTGAACGGGAACAGCCCGTGGCCCTCGTGGGTCACACCAAACACGGGATGGCACCGATCTCGGTAGATGCAGTCCGTGCATGCGTTGGGAACCTCGTCGCCGGCCTGAGCGGCCGCAGCGAGGACGTGGCGTCCGATGCGACCCGCGTTGAGGTACTTGCCGACGAACGACCTCAGGTCTGCGCTCTGCACCTCGGCGAGATCCACATCCATCGTGTAGTGGATGCCCCGATCGGCGAACGTGGCATATCGGTCGTCGAGATACCCGGAGGTAACCGCGATCGCGGCCCGGATCCGGCAGAGGTTCGCCCGGGCAGGTACCGTCAGCGCCTGAGCTAACTGCGCGTCAATGCCGTGCAACAACACCAGGTCTTCAATGAATAACACCAGTTCGTGGCCACGCCGGGCCAACTCGGCGCGCACGTCCTCGAAGACCTGCAGGAGGTCGCTGGCGCTGCCGGTGAAGACCTCCGCGATCGCGCGCGGGAGGTAGTAGTCCAGAACGGCGGCTGCCGCAGCGCGGAAGGCGCGGTTGGTTACGAACTCGCGGATCTTGCGTTGAAAGTCGTCCGTGAAGTCGGCGAAGTCATCAGGGTTGATCCGCAGATCGGCTTCGCCGATGTGAAGATCCTCGGCGTCCACGTCCGCCTCGGGACCGTGGCCATCCTTGGCCAGCCTCGCGATTCGCTCGATCGGGCCGCCGGACCGCGACAGTTGCTGTTTGAACGAGTAGTCGCCGACCAGCCGCGCGAGGCGCTCGCGGATGGCCCGCAGGTCCTCCCCCGACATGTTCTGGATGGCGGGAGTGTCGTCGAACTGCACCATACGGTGCAGATGGTTGAGCAGCGCCAGCATCGCTTCCTGGACCGTGGTGACACGCGATGCCGCCTGCGCCAGGCGGACGCGAATATTGTCTGCGGTAGGGGTATTTATGCCTTCAAGGACGCATTCAATGATGCGGCGCAGGGAGGTGTTGCGCTTCTCGATGTAGACGACGTGCCAGTCGTCGCGGCGCGGGGCGTGGATGCTCAGCCACCGGACGAGGTGACTCTTGCCCGTGCCAACCCGACCGGTGATGAACCGAATGTGGGGTTCGTTCGAGTTGAGCGGCTGACACAGATCCCTTAGGACATCGCCTTCGGTGACGGGTTGGTTGACGCCTGCCTTGGTCCGCCGTGCCAGCGGGACGGATTGATGGACGGCGCTGAACACCGCGTCGGACGCCGGGTCACCAATGTCCAAACCGCCGGCGTCGACCTGCGCAGCAATCTGGATTTCGGCCCGCGACCAGCACGGCGGAATCGGTGTCGACGTCACGAGCGCTCCTTCGCCGGGATCTGAGGATGCCAGTCGAGGTGGGAGACCCGGGTGGCTTCGCCGGGGACCCCGAGTGTGACCACCAGCGTGTCTGTGTCGCTTTCGGCGGGTGGCAAGGTGAGGTGCCCGCCCGCCTCGAGTTGGCGTAGCGACATTGACATCCCTGGAGATAGTTCCTGGGCATCGTCAGGCTTCCAGAGCGTGTGAAGCCCGCCGTCACTCACCGGCAGTTGCTCAGCACAGCGAGCAACGAACTCGGACGCCCGCATGCGTCCGTGTGGCAGGTCGGCGAGGTCTTGCAGCAGGGCACTGCTGGCGTCCACGACGAGTGACCTGCCGGTGATAGGCGTCGCGAACCCGAGGTAGGGAGCCCATCGGCAAAACGACCGATACTGTTCCACGTTGGTTACCGGCCAGTCGCTCTTACGCTGGCCAAACCACCGTTTCTGGGCCTCGTCGAACCTCCGGCCCATGCCGGTCTCGAAGTCGAATGGCCGCAGCGGCTCCGGTGCGGCGAACATGACTGACACTGCGTTGACCAGGTCCCAGACCCGGGCATCCACACTGCCTTCGTTGGTCATGGATGCGGTACTCCAGACGTGTGACCGCAGAAGCCGGCTGAATGAGAAGGCCGTCACCTCCTGGGGGGTGCGCCAGTGCCGGAGAGCGGCTTCGGCTACCTTCACCTCCGCGCGTTCCAACTCCACGATCCCCAGCGCCGCCAGAGCGCTCAGCGACTTCTCAGCGATTAGCCGCCCGCTCGCCGCAGTGCCGTCGATGTCGCGATCCGTCTCCCTGTCTGTGTCCAGCGGCTTCATCACTTCCGGGAGGCCGCTCGGCGCCACCAGTTGGATTAGCTCGTCCTTGGCGCACCGTCCACCCCGATGGGCCAACGCTGCGCGAAGCAGGTACCGCATCGCCTCGGGTAGGACGTCGGGAGGGTTGAGCATAGGCACGTCAGATCCTCCTCAACAGATCCTCGATCGTGTAGCTCGGCGTCCACGCCTCGTGCAGGAGTCGCCGTGGATCCGCTGGGTCACGACGCGTTGCGGGCGTTAGCACAATGCCGAGCGGCTGACGGGCGAGCAGGGATATCGCTCGGGCAAGTACTGCGTCGTCGATCGCCGTGTCGACCATGAGGAGGGTAGGGGCCCGCCAGGGGGTATCGAGTTGCTCCGCCCACTTGTGGAGGTCCTCCACCCACCATGGCTCAGTTGCACCTGTACGCCAAGCGACAGCCTCCGAATTCGCGACGACAACGGAGACGCCCCGGCGGAGGAGACGATCACCTAAAGCTCGTATGGCTCTATGGTCATGGGGAAATGTCAGCCGCACGCTCATCCTGCCGCTCTCTGCCAGGCGCCGCAGGTCGTCGGCGGCCTGCGCATGTAGATGTCCGGCCACCAGAGTGTTGCTGGCCCGGGCTCGGGTGGGCAACCGTCCAGTACGCCGACAATGTGGACAGCCGCCGCACGCCACCGTCACAGGAAACTGGTTTCCATCCTCGTCTTCTAGCCGATACCGGCGTGCCAGATACCGGTTTGTGCATTCATTGAGACCGCGAACGAGGGTTGTCGCGGCGGTCAGAGCGGCATCGCTAGCCGTCAAGGTGGACCGCCGGCCCTGAGTGAGTCGCTGTGCGAACCTCGTCGCATCGTCGATGTCGCTGTGGACGAGTTCGATAGTGGCAGCGGTTCGCTGGGTGTCGAAGAACGCTTCCATCTCATCATCTGATGCATCCGCAGGCACCTCCTGCGGCGTCGGCCACCGCCGCCTGATCATTCCCGCCCGACTCATCGCAGACAGCGTCTGTACGTTCCAGTAGATATTGGCGTCGCTCGCCGGGTAGGTGACCCCGGCGTGTTCGGCGCGCAGGTCAACGGTGAGCTCATCACCCAACCACCGTCCGTTACGCATGCTCTGCCAGCGTTGCCACGCTAGATCCGGACCGATTAGACGTTCACGCGCCATGCCATTGGCCACATCCACGTCCGCGTGCGTCCACAAGAGCAGCGACGTTGCCGCATAACCGTCGCGGCCGCAGCGCCCAACTTCCTGATAAAGCCGGTCGACGGACTCAGGTACGCAGACGTGCACGACGGTGCGGACGTCTGGGATGTCGATTCCGAGGCCGAAAGCCGAAGTGGCCACCACGATGTCCAAGTCCTCAGCCGGAGCACCGTCTAGGCGCAGGCCGTGGACGGCCGCCTGCCTGTCGCTCGGCTTCGGGTTGCCGGCGATTCTTGTCACGGCGCCGAACCCTGCGTCGGCCAGCCAGGAAAGCACGGTCCCGGTGTTGGTAGAACGGTCCGAAAGGTGCAGCGTGGTGTAGACCAAAGCAGGCCGAGGAAGATGCCGCAACGCCTCGATCAACTTATCGCGCTTGTCGGCCTCGTCCGCGCAGTGTGCTGACCACCACGCCGGCTCTGGTCGGGTCGTCTGCCCGGACACGAGGAGACGGTGGCGACCGGGAAACAGCCGGGTCAGCGTCGCCAGGCCGTAGGTGTCCAACGTTCCGGTGAGCAGGACGGTGGCTGCTTGGCGGCCCTGCGGGGCGATGTCGAGCAGACGGTCCCGAAGACCGGCGAACGTCTGAAACGCCGGCCGGAAGGCATCTCCCCACTCCGCCACCATATGGGCTTCATCGATGGCGATGAGATCAAGGGTTCCCCGTTCGGCTGCCTGCATTAGAGGCATGGCGAGCCCGGTGCAGGCTGCCTCCGGTGCAGCGATGGTCAGCCACTGCGAACCTGCCGCGATGCCGTTACGGATGCGTTCCTTGTCCGATGCATCGGCTACGCCGACATAGGCGAACCGGTCGCGGCCGTCGCCGACTAGGCGCCGTACGCGCCTCTCGAGATCCATTGCAAGAGAGACAGTGGGCACCACGATGATCGCCTGACGCGGCCGATTGCGGAATGCTCGTGTGAGGACCACATCACTCTTACCTGATCCCGTCGGCAGCACGGCGATGACTGTGTCGCCAGCGCCGGCTAGGGCGGCCGCCCGGAGTGCGTCGCGCTGTGCCTGGCTTTTAGCTACTACACGATTCATTGTCTGCTTGTAGAACGGGTCCGCGGGTACAGCCTCGTCGGACCGTCGTGGCAGACGGCGGCTCGGAGCGTCGTCCGGCGACGTGATGTCGTAGTGGTCGAGCCATGTTGGCTTCCACGCCGTCGGTCGCACGGTCGTGCCCTCGTGGAGCAGGCCGTAACCCGACCATAAGTACGTATTCCAGTGCTCGAGCGGCGTACCGGCCAGGGTCAGCGATGCGTAGCCTGCAGCCACCAGTTCCGCACGGATCATCACGGCGATGTCGGCGGTTGACGCCTTGCGCCAGGACAGCCGGCGATCCAGCCGACGGTTCCGCGCGCGGAGCTCGTCAAAAGTCACGCTGGGCATGCTCATGCCTCCGGCCCTGTGAGGAAGACGATGCCACAGGAGTCGATCGTGACTTGCGGAGCCTCGACGGCCGCCAAGACTGCTTCCAGGATGCGCGGGTCGTTCGAAGCCTCTGCCCCGGCACGGCGACGCGCCTGCACCACGGCCTCCTCCTGCGCACGCATCGCCTTGGCTCCCGCGGACGCGTCAGATGTGTGTCGCTGCACAATGGGACGGCACACCACCCATCGCAACGCGTCGCGAGCCGCCTGTTCGCACTGATCCGCCCAATTCACCGCCCGGGTCAACTGTTCCAACCGTTCCGGGCGGCTCCCGAGATCATCGCCGGCAGTGGTGTCGAGGCCCCGGCACACCTCGTCTGGGGGCTCGCCCTGTCCGGGCCGCCACCACACTCGCTGGGACAGCGGCGGAAACAGTTGGCCCAGCCGCGCTCTGGCGGCCGCCGCAGCCGCTTGGCCGACTACCCTCAGGTCGTCTATGGGCGTGGGATCGGGTGCGACGACGACGCTAAACATGAATACCGTCACGACGGAACCGGGCTCCCGGCGCGGTTGGTAGATCTCAGTCACGAAGGCTCGCCCTCGATCGTCGTACATCGCCAGGTCCGCGAACCGATCGACAATCGGTTCGCCCCACCGAAGCAAGCCGGCACCGCTTACCGCCCTGGCGCGCCGGTGAGCGTAATGGCGGCGCAGGTTAGCCGGTCCGATCTTGTGGACATCCGACTCCGTGACGCGGGGCGGGCGCCTGGTGCTGACGCCGAAGCGGGTAAGGTGCTTGTCCACATCCTCAGTGAATCCGAGCACCTTGACGGCATAGCCGCGGAATGCGCTCAGGGTAGCGTCTGGGCGATCGCCCTCGACCATGCTTCGGGCCAACTGCCCGTCCTCCGCGCGATCCTCGATCGCGTCGAGCAGGTCCTGTCCCTCGATACGCCTCCGCTGCTTATCGAGATTCTCTCTGCGTCCGGCCATGCGTTCGCTGGCGTCGGGAAGCCCTCGGTCAATGGCGTCAGCGAGAAAGTCACGTTCTACATCTGGAAGCACGTACTGCAGGGTTGCGCTGGACTCGCCGAACAGGCTCAGCCCTTCGTCAATGGCGTTCCGCCATCCTCCCAGGTTCGCGTCGAGCGTCTCGGATTGCTCTCGAAACGTTGTCGAGCGAACGGGCGTCTTGGCTGAGTGGCGTTGTGGAGCCCATCGGTCAAACCGTCCCAAACGCTGTTCGATGCGGGCGATGTTCACGGGCAGGTCAAGGTGCAAGACGTTTTCAATGACCTGCAGGTTGATGCCTTCCTCCCCGCTCCGGTCCATCACGATCACGGCTCGAGACGGCTCGTCGACGAAGTGGCGGGCCGCCTTGCCGCGTTCAGCAGCGCTCATCGTCGACAACAGGCGCACCACGCGGCCAGTACCGAACTGGGCCTCCAGACGCTGCGCGGCGGCTTCAGCCGTCTTAGGGAAAGAGCATGCCACCGCGACACGATGACTCCCGATGTACGGCCACGCCCACTGCACCACGGCCGTTAGCCGGTCATCGTCAGTGGCCAGGTCGAGGATCGCCTCGATCTGGTCGGCGATCGAGATGCCAAGCGCAGTACCGGCGAAGGCAGCCAGCGATGCCGTCTCTGCAGCGTCAAGATCGTGGCCAGTCTCGCCACGCAGGGCCATCGCAAGATCCGCGAGCGCAATTACCGGTGCCGTGGCTCGGCCGAGAACAGTGCGAAAGAACTCTTGGGCGTGGTGCGGCTCCAGAGCGGCCAACTCGACACGCAGATCATCAATCATCCTCAGGACGGCAGGGCGCCTTGGATCCGGATCAGTCACCAACCAATCCCGCCCCACGGTGCGGCCACGTACAGGGAACAGGCGGGCCAACGAGGCAGTCCTGCGCGTCCGGATCATGCGGCGATGGATGCGGTGCGTCTCGGCGAGTTGCGTTCGGACGCGGTGGCAAACCGCTCGGACAGCATCGGTGTCACGGCTTGCGATAAGGCGCTCAAGCACGTCCAACTCCTGCTGCAGCCAATGCTCATGGGGCAGCATCTGCCGCAGCGCCGAACATGGCTCATCGAGGAACATCACCGGGGCATCATCGCTGAGAGCGGCCAGGGCCTGCGCGAGTTCATCGCGGATCTCGACCCGATGCCGGAACTCCCGAATACTGTCGAGTGGGTAGGCAGAGGGGTCGAGTAGGTGAAGCATTCTTAGGAAGCCATCTTCGTTTGACCGCACAGGAGTCGCGGACAGCAGCAGCGCGCTTGACGCTGCGTGGCTAATCTCGCACAGGCGTCGGTAGTCCCTACCACCGTGACCATTCGCGGCAGTAACCTGGTGCGCCTCGTCGATGATTACGATCATCCGCTCCGTCGGGGCGACCGACGGGATGGCAGAGTGAGGAAGCACCCGGACCCGACCTGGAAACTGATCGACGCGAAACTTCGAGAGCAACTCGTCCCGCCACTGGTCGGACAACCCGTCCGGCGCGAGAACGAGCGCCTCACCGGTCTCATTGAGGAGGAGTTGCCGCAACACCATCCCCGCCTCGACCGTTTTGCCCAGGCCGACCTCGTCCGCGAGCAGGTATCGCTTGACAGGGTCGGCAAGGATGCGCCGCGCGGCTCCAACCTGGTGAGCGTGAGTCTCGACGCCCGAGGACCAGATCCCGGCCAACCCCTGAGCGGCGACACGCTGACGGAGAACATCCCTCACGAACGCAGTACGACGGTCATGCACGAACCGACTCTCGACGGTGCCGGCCTTCAAGAGCGCCACCGGGTCATGAACGGGCTGTGACCACCGAACGTACAGCCGATCGGCCGGGATGAACTCGGAGCGGCCGTTGGGAAAATCGACCAGGTATGATTCATCGCTCGAATCACATTCATCGATGAATCCGGCCTGCCATGTTCCGCCGTGGAGGCACCAGACTCGCTGATGCCGCTGCAGCCGCACTAACCGAAGGGCAGCATTGCCCACTGGTATCGCTATCTCCTCCGTCGCAGGCCCGTCGAAAAAGCGAACAACTCCCGATTCTTTGCCGAGCTTCCCGATGCCATACACCGGATGCCGGACGAACACATCGTCACTCTTGGCAACTGCGTCATTCATGGTGCGCTCTCACCTGCTCAACGGGCGGAGCATCCCCTGCCTGAGACACCCCCACCCTTACCCATAGGGGTTCAACCGCGAGGCTCGGGACCTTCAGGTCCGACCACGCCAACCCCGGCCGAGATCCGTGATCCCACGGCCGGCCCGCCGTCACATATGCTGACAGCACCCTCGCGCAGGCGCACAGATCCAACCTCCCCACTGGCGGTCCCCGGACCCTACCCGCACAAGTCCCACCTGCGGGACCCCCGATGTTCCGCCAATCGGCTGGCCTCTGTTGACCTCTTCCCGCCGTCAATTGCCTTCGGGGTCAATATTGCGCCGAGGCAACTACTTGCCGACGATGCACCCCTCGCCTGCTCAGCGGTGGGACGGCGGCTCCTGACCGGTGTCGCGACCTTCACCGCAGCGTCGGCCGTCAAGACGACTCACGCGCGCGAAGCACACTGTCGGAGATGCGACAGTGTGCGAAACGACAGCTCCGCGCACATCGCGCGCAGTCGGGGAGGCAGGTGTCGGGCCGACCGCCTGCTTCAGACAGGCGTCAAACGTCCGTCGCGTAGTACACCCGCTCACTCTCCTCGAACCCATCGAGGAACAGCGCGTACACCGCCGCCATCCGCAGCGCTGCGACCGGCCAGCAGCTCGACGGCCCGCTCCCGATCGCGCCCCGGCACGTCCGCCCGCAGCCAACGAAGACATCGGCCGGTTCGGTGCTTGTCGCCGTCAACCCGAACCGGTCCGAGCGCTCCACAGACCTGCCAGCTGACCAACTGCTCGGCGGAGCACAGGACGTGCAGGCGATCGGGCTGTCGCTCAACCAGTTGTCGCAGGGCTATGCCGATCGCCGGTGGCACGACCTGATCGCGGCCGGCGCGCACGTCCGCCTCATGTTCCTCGGCCCGACGGGCAGGCCGTTCAGGCGCGCGAGGCAAAGGAAGGCTTTCCGGCGGGGCAGCTTTCCGGACTGGTGAAGCTCAACATCGGAAACCCTGGTGCGGATACCCGACAGGCTGCCCGATGGGCTCCAGGGCCGCACGAACCGGCCGTCTACGACGACAGGCTCCGCTTCAACGTGGTCCTGGTCGACGATCTCTGCGTCACCCAGCCGTACCTGGCGGAAAGTCGAGGAGTGGAATCGCCCGCGTTCGTCGTCAGAAGGAGACCGGGCCGGGGTGGGCTGTATCCGGTGTTCGAACAATTCTTCGAGACAGAGCGGCGACCCGGGGCGGCAACTGTGAACGACTACAGACACCTGGTGCCTGTTGCGATCGAAGCGGTTGCGCGGGCGGCCAAGACAATGCGACGTCGGCCACCAGGCGCGCTAACCGTCAAGGGTCATGGACCCGACACCAGTTTCGACAACACCGCAGCGTGAAAGCAGCTACGTTGCCCGAGTAACGAATCTTGGGCGGGGCGTCTACGAGCACCTCATCACCCGCGAACTGGCTGCTCGCCTCCACCACGTCGACCCCACCCTCGTCGAGCACCGCAAGCTCGACCCCGCCGACGCCCCCGACGCCCTCGCCCGTCAGATCGCCACCCTGGCCCACCGCGCCCTGCACGCCGTCCCCAGCGGCGACGACAAACTCCACCGCCAGATCGAACTCGCCAACCGCATCGCCGACGCCATCGCCGCCGAGAGCCCGCAGGCATCGACGGCACACGACCAGATCACCGACGCCAAGCACCTCTTGCACGCCATCGCCGCCCCACCCACCCCGCCCGCGCAACCAGCCTTCCCCCAACGCCCCACCACCCCGCTTTCGACCGGCGCCCTGCTGGTCAACGGCCGCCACCAGCCGCGCATCGGCCACGAGGTCACCCACGAGATGGCCTCGGCCGAGCAGGTCGACCTACTCTGCGCGTTCATCAAGTGGTACGGCCTGCGCATCGTCGAGCCGGCCATCCGCGAGCTGATCGCCCGGGGCGGCAAGCTGCGCGTCATCACCACGACCTACCTCGGCGCAACCGATCAGCGGGCCCTCGACCGGCTCGCCGAACTGGGCGCCGAGATCAAGGTGTCCTACGAGACGAGGACCACCCGGCTGCACGCCAAGGCGTGGCTGTTCCGCCGCAACAACGGCATGAGCACCGCGTACGTCGGATCGTCCAACCTGTCGAAAACCGCGCTGATCGACGGCGTGGAGTGGAACGTGCGCGTATCCAACGTCGAGCAGCCGCACGTCATCGACACGTTCACCGCCACGTTCGAGGACTACTGGAACGACCCGGCATTCGAGGACTACGACGCCACCCGGGACGCCGAGCGGCTGCGCAACGCCCTCAGCGGGGAGCGGCGCGAGGACTCGCCCACGCAGATCGCCAACCTGGACGTGCGGCCGTACCCGTACCAGGCGGAGATCCTCGCCGACCTGGACGCCGAGCGGCAGGTGCACGGCCGGCACCGGAACCTGGTGGTGATGGCGACCGGCACCGGCAAGACAGTCGTCGCGGCGCTGGACTTCCGGCGCCTGCACCGCAAGGGCCAGGTCGACTCGCTGCTCTTCGTCGCCCACCAGGAGCAGATCCTCACCCAGAGCCTGGCGACGTTCCGGCAGGTGATGCTCGACGGCAGCTTCGGCGAGACCCTGGTCGGTGGCAAGACCCCGACCAGGTGGCGGCACGTCTTCGCCTCCATCCAGTCGCTGCACCGGCGGGAGATCGACCCCGAGGCGTACGACATGGTGATCGTCGACGAGTTCCACCACGCGGAGGCACCGACGTACGCCCGGCTGTTGGAGCGGCTTCGGCCGCGCGTACTGCTGGGGCTTACGGCGACCCCCGACCGGGCCGACGGTCGGGATGTGCGGCGGTGGTTCGACGGCCGCGTGGCGGTGGAGCTGCACCTGTGGGAGGCGTTGGAGCGGCAGTTGCTCGCGCCGTTCCAGTATTTCGGGCTGCACGACGACGTGGACCTGTCGCGGCTGCGCTGGAAGCGCGGCCAGGGGTACGACCTCGGCGAGCTTGACGGCCTCTACACCGGCAACGACGCGCGGGCGCGGCTGGTGCTGAAGGCGGTATGCGACACGGTCGACGTGGACCGGATGCGGGCGCTCGGGTTCTGCGTGAGCATCGCCCACGCCCGATTCATGGCGGAGTGGTTCACCCGGCACGGCGTGCCGTCGGCGGCGGTCACCTCCCAGGTCGACCGGCCCGTGCAGCAGGATCTGCTGCGGGAGTTCAAGGCCGGCAAGCTGCGGGTGCTCTTCACCGTGGACCTGTTCAACGAGGGCGTCGACCTGCCGATGGTCGACACGGTCCTGATGCTGCGGCCCACCGAGAGCGCCACGATCTTCCTTCAGCAGCTCGGCCGGGGGCTGCGCCTGGACGACGACAAGCCCTGCCTGACGGTGCTCGACTTCATCGGTGGGCAGCACGTCAGCTTCCGCTTCGACCTGCGCTGGCGCGCCCTGACCGGGGTCAGCCGCAGGGAGATCAGGGACGCCGTCGAACAGGACTTTCCGTCGCTGCCCAGCGGCTGCCACATCCAGCTCGACCCGGTCGCCCGCAAGGTCGTGCTCGACAACCTGCGTACCGTCATGCCGACGTCGAAGAACGGCCTGCTGGCGGAGCTGCGGCACCTCGGGGACGTCAGCCTCGCCGGGTTTCTGCGGGAGACGGACGTGGAAATCGAGGACGTGTACCGGTCGGCGACCGTCGGCGGATGGACCGGGCTGCGCCGGCTCGCCGGGCTGGAGTCATCGACGCCGGGGCCGGACGACCGGGAGTTGGGCCGGGCCATCGGGCGGATGCTGCACCTCGACGACCCGGACCGCCTGGACCTGCTGACCCGGGTGGCGACGGGCCAGCGGCCGGACGCCGGGCGGCTGTGGGACATGCTGCACTTCGACCTGTGGGGGCCGAACGCGCCGCTGGCCTCGCGAAACGAGCGGCTGGCGCGACTCTGGGCGGAACCGGCCCGTTGCACCGAGCTGCGGCAGGTGGCCGAGGTGCTGCGCGAGCGGATCCACCGGGTCACCCCGCAGCCGCTGTCGGCTGAGGTGCCGCTGCGGGTGCACGCCCGCTACAGCCGCAACGAGGCGTGCGCCGCCTTCGGCATGCCGAACCCGGGTTCGCTGCGCGAGGGCGTGAAGTGGCTGCCCGATGCCCAGGCGGACCTCTTCTTCGTCACCCTGGTCAAGTCGGAGGCGCACTACTCCCCCACCACCATGTACGCCGACCGGGCCATCACCGACAGCCTGTTCCAGTGGGAGTCGCAGAGCACCACGTCATCGGCCTCGGCGACCGGGCAGCGCTACATCCACCACGCCTCGCGCGGCTCGACGGTGCACCTGTTCGTACGGGAAACCCGGGTCGCGGACCGGGACTTGGGCGCACCGGCCTACCTCTACGCCGGCCCGATGACCTATCAGGAGCACACCGGCGACCGGCCGGTGCGGATCATCTGGCGACTGGCGCACGCCCTCCCCGCCGACGTGTACGCCACCGCCCGGACGATCGCCGCATGAGCACCCGACAGGAGGTGTTGGACCGGCTGACCTCCCTGCGGCTGCACCAGCAGCGTGGCCGGCGCGCACCGCACAAGCCACTGTTGGTGTTGCTGGCGCTCGGCCAGCTCGCCCGGGACGGCTCCAGCGAGCTGCCGTGGTCTCAGTCGCAGGAGCGCCTCAGCGACCTGATCGCCGAGTTCGGTCCGGCGTCGAAGACGGGGCGGGCGCAGAGCGCCGCGTACCCGTTCACCCGGCTCCGCAGCGACGGCGTGTGGACGCTGAACCGTGAGGTACCGATGGGCGGGTCGGTCGACCTATGACCTGCACGGCAGGATGTTGCAGCCCCGCCCCGGGACGCAGGTTCCCGCTATCGAGCACATCTCCTGGCATCGCCGTGAGGTGTTCAAGGGCGAGTCCCTGGCCGCCTAGGAACGGCGAACCGATTCGTGCAAGGAACGCTCAGGCGGCGTCGGCGTCCGGAGCGAATCTGACGTCGAGTCTCATGCTGAGCGCCCGTGCGAGACGCTCCAGGACCGGAAGGGTCGGCACGGTGCCGCCCGCCTCGAACCGGGCAACGGCGGACTGCGTCATACCGGCAGACCTCGCCAACTGGCTCTGGCTCCAGCCGTTTCGCTCCCGCAGATGCCGCACTTCCTGACCGAGCTCGAAGGCGATGCGCGTCGCCTCGTACGCCTCGGCGGCTCCGGGCTCCGCCATCCGGCGGTCACGCAGGTCGTTCCAGTCGACGCGATCACTCATCGCTCCGCCCCCTCGTTCACCGTGTGCCGCTCCGCCACGCATCGCTCGAACGCCCGGCGGGCTCGTTCCACCTCCCGGTCCTCCCGCATACGCGTCTTGCGAAACACGGTCAGCAGGATGATCCGTCGATCGGAGGCTATCCAGTACGTCACCCGGACCGCATCGCGCTCCAGGTAGAAACGCAGCTCTCGCAGCTTTCCGTCGAGCTGCCGGGAGTGCGGCTCGCCGAGCAGAACTCCCTTACTCGCAAGGAGGTCGATATAGAACGCCGCTCGCGCGAAGTCAGCGCTGGTCAGTCCCTCCAGCCAGTCTCGGATCTCTGGTTCCAGCTCCACGCTACCCCAGGCCATAGCATTGATGCTATGACACCGTGATAATTCCCCTGGGCATTGCGCCACGCATGTCGTTACGAACTGCTTGTCAGGACGCGTGTGCCGAGGCGTCCACCACCCGGTTGCTGGCGATGGCCAGCTCCTCGTCGGTGAAGAGCGGCCGGAAGCGTGGCCGGATCACCACCGCCTCGGCCGTCAGGTCCACCCGCCCCCGCTCCCACAGCGCCGTGAACCCGTCGGAGACCAGCGGGTGGTGCAGGAGCTGGCGGGCCGTGGCGAGGCCGCCCTTCTCCGTCACCATCCGCAGCAGCAGGTGTGCGTGGTAGTTCGCCTCGTCGCGGGCCCGCTCGTACGTACGCACCATCGCCTCGTGGAACGCGGCTTCGAGCGCCCGCCGGTCGGCCGAGACCTCGACCGGCTCGTCCGCCGGCTCGTCCTTCTCGTCGTACGCCCGCACCATCGCCTGGTGCAGCGTCTCCTCCAGCTCCCGCCGGGCGGGCGTCCCCTCCCCCGCCGGTGCGGGCCGTGACTCGCCCGGACCGCGCGGCTCGGGCGCGGGCCGGACCGGCGGCGCGGCCTGGCGCGCGTCGCGGCTCTCGCCGCCCGACAGCCGCAGGAGCCGGGTGACGCTGCGGAAGCGTACGGCGGCGGGGCTGGTGGCCGGGAAGTACTGGACGAGGCCCGCGTGCCGGCCGTGGCTGTCCTCGATCGGCGTGTCGCGCTTCATCGACGCCGCGGCGACCACTGCCTTCGCCTCGTGCGGGCGCACCCAGCAGACCAGTCGCGCCCCGTTCGGGTGTGCCCGCTCGACGCGGACGTTCGCCCGGTACTTACGTGCCTCGGCGGAGGCGCTGTCGTAGTAGCGGGCCCAGCCGAGCACCTTGCCCTCGTGCCGCACCGGCACGTCGCGGCAGTGCTGGTGGCTGTCCAGGGCGGCCACCGCCTCGTACGGGCGCAGCCAGGCCACGTTCCGGTAGCCGGCGGGCACGGGCACCGTGCCGTCCTCCGGGGTCCCCGCCGACTCGGCGGCCGGTGGTGCGGCCGCGGCCGGTGTGGGCCGCACAGGCGGCAGAACGTCGTCGACCGGCTCGGCGGGCACCGGGGCCGGCGCGACGAAAGGCGTCGCGCGGGCTGCCTCCGTGCTGACCGGCGCCGCCTCGACGACCTCCGCGTCGATGACCGGCGCCGCCTCGGATAGCTCCGCGTCGATGACCGGCGCCGTCGTTGGGGACGCGGTCTCGATGCCCAGCTCGGCGATGCGCTCCCACAGCGGCTCCAGCGCCGCCTCCGGGTCCCGGCTGAAGACGCTGCCCCGGATGCGGACGAAGACGCAGTTGCCGACCCGCTCCAGCACCGCCTGCCGGCGCATGTCGCTCTCCCACTGGTCCGGCCCGTGGTAGGCGTCGCCGTCGCACTCGATGGCGAGCCGCCGCCCGTCCGGGGCGGGCAGGACGAAGTCGATCCGGTACCCGCCGATGCGGAACTGCGGCAGCGGCCGGTATCCCCGGCCCAGGACGCGCCGGAGCACCGCGCGTTCGAAGTCGCTGTCGCAGCGCTTCTCCAGGTCGTCGTACGCCTCCTCGGCGGCGGTGACGTTCTGGCAGTAGGTGAGCAGCAGCCCCCGGGCGTCGTCGGGGCGCAGGTCGGCGGGCTGCACGGAGTGGAAGACCCAGAGCTGGTCGCGGGCGCGGGAGGCGGCGACGTTGACCCGCCGGTGATGGTCGCGCTTGGTGAAGGCGGAGACGATGCCGTTGTGCGGGGAGACGACCGTGGAGACGAGCACGATGTCGCGTTCGTCGCCCTGGAAGGTGTACGAGTCGCCGACGCGCAGCCGACGCCGTTCCATCTCCTCCTCGCCCACCACCTCGCGCAATCGGGTGAGCAGGTAGACGGCCTGCCCGCTGGTGCTGAGCAGGCTCACCACGCCGATGGTGCGCCCCTCGTACGCGGCGTCGGCGACGATCGCGGCGACCCGCGCGACGAGCGCCTCGGCCTCGGCGACGTTGACGTTGCCGTACGCGGGGAGGTCCTGGCGGATGCCCTCGGGGACGTGCACGGCGATGACGGAGTCGCCGATGCCGGCGGGCCGGTCGGTGCGCAGCGGCTCGATCTCGCCGCCGTAGTACGTCTGGCTGGAGAAGCCGATGATCGCTGGTACGGAGCGGAAGTGCTCGGTCAGCAGGATGCGCTCGGGCGAGCGGCGTACGGCGTGGTCGTAGAGGCTGCTCTCCGGGTCGAAGTGCTCGGCGGAGGGCACGTCTCCCAGGTGCGATTTGATCAGGCCGGTGACCGTGCCGACGAACGACAGCTGCGGGCCGATCTGCTGGTCGTCGCCGACGACGACGGCCCGTTCGGCGAGGCTGAGGATCGGCAGGGAGAACATGTCCGCCTGCGACGCCTCGTCGACGATCACGACGTCGAAGTGGGCGCCGCCCGCGAACTGCTCGATGGCGCGGTCGACGGACATGACCCAGACGGGCACGGCGTCGACGGCGGCGTTCATCGCCCGCTGGGCGTGCGCCTGCCACTGGGCGGCGTTCTTGCCCGTACCCTTGCCGATCTTGCGCAGGGCGGTGGTCCAGTCGGCGAGCGCGGCGCGGCGCCGGTCGTCGAGCGCCTTGGAGACCTCCAGCCAGGACGAGGCGACGACGAGTTCCTGGGTCAGCCGGCGGATCCGCTCCCGCGTCTGCTCGATCCGGCGGCCGAGCGCGTCGGGGTCGACGCTGCCGACGACGGCGTCGAACCAGGTCTGCGCGCGGCGCCACTGCCAGCGGTGCGCGCAGTCGGCCCCGGTGCCGCCGAGCGCGGCGGCGGTGCCGTCCTCGAACTGGGCGGTCCAGCCGGGCGCGACCGGCCGCAGTCGCTCGGTGAGCTGCGCGAAGCGTCGCGCGTCGGGGCGCAGCGCGGCGAGCCGGCGTACCTCCGCCAGGATGCCGTCCCAGCCTTCGAGGTCGGCGCGCTGGCGGCTCTGGTCGAGCAGCCGCCACAGCTCGCTGGCGTCCGTGCGCGACATGCCCTCCTGCAGCACCGTGCCGAGGGTCCGCTCGTCGGCGACGAGCCGGTCGTGGTCGAACACGGTCGCGCACCGGGTGACCAGCTCGGTGAGGGCGGTCAGCCGGCGTACGTCGACCGCCTGCTCGGCCCGGGGGACCAGGCGGCGGACGGTGGCGTGCAGGGTGGGCCAGCGGCTGCGGTCCCAGTCGAGTGCGGTGGCGGCGTCGGTGAGCAGCCGGCCGGCCCACAGGTCGGGCTGGTCGCCGAGGTCGGCGGGGAGGTCGAGCAGTTGCCGCCACTCGGTCCACCGGGTGTTCAGCTCCTGGCGCAGCCGCAGCCGGGTGACGTACGCGACGACGACGTCGACGTCCTCGGTGGTGCGCAGGGGCTCGCCGTCGATGCGGCACTCGGCGGCGAGCCGGGCCAGGGTGCCCTGGAAGAGCCGGTTGACGCCCTTGCCGGTCGCGAACCGCTGCCGCAGCTCGCCGAGCTGGGCGAGGAGGCGGCGCGGCTCGGCGAGCTGCGCCTCGGGGACGCTCACCTGGTTGCCGGCCAGCGTCCGGGCCGCCGCGGTCAGCTCGGTGAGCGCGCGCTGGCAGGCCGCGACGTGGTCCTGCCACATGGTCTGCCAGTTCGGGTCGGCCTGCAGCAGGGTGGCCAGCCGGTCGGTCCACGCGCCCTCGCGGCCGGCGAGCAGGGTCAGCGCCTGACGCAGCTGGCCGACGAGGTCGTCGAGCGCCGGCCGGCCGAACGCCCGTACCTCCGGCAGGACGACCCCGGCGGCGGCGAGCCGGTCGAGTTCCTCGCGGGCGGCGGCGAGCTCGCGCCGCCCGTCCAGGACGGCGGCCGCCGCGGGCAGCTCGGCCGCCGTGGGCAGGTGCCGCAGCGCCTGGGTGCGGTCCTGCCGGACGGTACGCCGGGCGACGTCGAGCAGCTCGGTGAACTCGTCCGCGCCCAGCGGCGCGGGCGCGTCCGGCGCCACGGCGTCAGGGATGTCACCGTAGCGGTCGGCCCGTTCGCGCAGCCAGTTCCCGACGTCGCTCGGCGACAGCCGGATGCCGTCGATCTCGTAGTGCGCGGACTCGTTCTCGGCCATGGTCCGCAGGCCGCCGAGGGCCTGGCCGAGGTCCCGCTCGGCCTCCTCGAGCTGGCGGCGCAGCCGGTCGACGCGCTGCTGCTCGCCCCGCTTGTCGAGGGTCGCCCCACGGTCGGAGAGTTCGCGGGCGGCCAGTTGCAGCTGCACGAGCTGGTCGGTGGAGCGGCCGAGCACCGCCAGGCACAGCGACTGGATCTCCCGGGGCAGGCCGTCGCGCAGGACCCGCAGCGGGTCCTCCTTCTGCGCCACGACGAGCACCCGCTTGCCGTGCGCCATGAGGTGGCAGATCAGGTTGCGGATGGTGTGGGTCTTGCCTGTGCCGGGCGGCCCCTGGACGGCGACGTTGCGGTGCTGGGCGAGCCGGCGCGCGATGGATTCCTGCGCCTCGTTGGTCGGCAGCGGCATGAGCAGCCGCTCCCCCAGCGGCGTCCACCGGGCCGGCTGGTCCTGCGGCATCTCCAGCCGGCTCGGCTCGTGGGCCAGGATCGCGGCCAGCGAGCCGATGCTCGCGGTGTCACCGGCGAGCAGCCGGGCGCGCAGCTCCTCGAGGAAGCGGCGCAGCATCCGCTGCCGGGGCCGGACGAAGAGCACGCCCGTGTCGTGGACGTGCGGGCCGCTCGGGGCCGGCGCGCCGCTGTGCCGTACGACGGGGTCGTGTCCGAGCCGGCGCAGCGCCCGCTCGAGGAACTCGACCCGGTCGTCCTCGTGCCAGACGTCGAGGTCGAGCTGACCGCCGGAGCCGGCCAGCGCGAGCAGCTGACCGAGGTAGCGCTCGTCGAGGCCCGTCAGCGGGTCGGTCTGGAGCCGGGGCGCGCCCTGCGGCACCACCGTGACCATCGACCGGTCGGCGTCGAACTCGATGGCGACCGGCGTCACCACCAGCGGGTACTGCACCCGGTGCCCGGCGACGTCGGTGCGGATGACGCCGTGGCCCCACACCAGCTCGTGGGTGGCGGCGGCCATGTCGACGCGGTGCTTCAGGTCGAACAGGCTGCGGTGCAGTTGCCGCGTCGCCTCCGTACGCCGGGTCTGGTCGGCCCAGGGGCGCCACTCCCGCTCCCGCCACTGCGCGAACCGCTCCCGGAGCCTCTCGATCGTCTCCTCGTCGCCGGCGAGCCGGGGTTCGGCCTCGTACGACGGCCCACCTGCCAGGTACGGCGCGAACTCCGCGGGCGTCCTGATCGGTCTCGTGGCGGCGGGCAGGCCGACCCGCAGCCAGCTTGCGCCGTCGGCCGAGACGCCCACCTCGCAGTCGGCGTGCGCGGGGAGGTCGTGCTGCCAGAAGGCGTCGTCGGTGGGCACCGTCCGGGCCGGCTTCTCCATCTGCGCCCGCACGGCCATCAGGTACTCGACCAGCGAGGTGGCCCGGTCCCGGATCAGTGCGGGCGATTCCGTGGAGGACGTGGAGCGGGAAAGCATGTGGCACCTTTGGTTCTGGTGGATGGACCTGCCACGGCGAGGCCGAACCGACCTGTCGTCAGGAGATCGGCCGGCGGGCTCGTCGCACGAGCAGTCGCTCCCGTCCGCGCTGACGCACAGCGCCCACCTCCCCACCGGCGGGTCCCCGGACCCTACCCGCAAGAGTCCCACCAGCGGGACCCCCGAGGTTCCACCGATCGGCCGGCGTCGGCTCACCTGTTCCCGCCGTCAATCATCTGCCGAGTCGATATTGCCCATGTGCGAGCCAGTTGCCCCCATTACCCCGTTCCCCTGCTCAGCGGGGGCGGCCGATCCACCTGCGACACGACGACAACCCCATCGCAGCGTCCGTTCCTGATCGGGCCCGGTGCGCTCCGCCCGGCGGCACTGTCGGAGAGGCGACAGCCCGCACCCCTGGCTGCTTCCCGCTTCCCCGTCGACCCGCCGGACGGCCCCGGCCCGGCGGACGACGAGGGCGTCAATCTGGGGTGAGCGCTGCCCCTGCGGGGGCGGATAGCATCGCGCGATGCAACCGACCTATGTGGCCTTCGCCGGAAGATCGGCGGTGACCGCGAACGCCGTCCTGCGCGTCGACCGCGGCACCCCGACCCGGGGGCATCTCACGCTCGACGCCGACGGCTGCGTGGAGCTGACGTTCGACGTTCCGGCGGCGGACGCCGGCGGGGAGGCCACCCTGGGGATCGTGGCGCTGGTGGCCAGGTCGGGCGGCACGGTCGGGTTCGCACCGCTCGACATCACCGTCAACGACCGGTGCCTGGTGCACGGCTGGCGCATTCCCGGCGGCGGCGACCTCTTCCAGCAGATGGACTTCGTCGTACCCGCCGGCTGGCTGCGGCCGGGCGCCAACACGCTCCGGCTCGTCACCGCCGTCGACGCCCGCAGCGTGCTCTGGCTCAACCGGATCACCATCGACGCGGTGTTCGACCGGGGCCGTTCCGCGCGGGCCATGGACCAACGCGAGGCCGAGGAACCGGTGCTCCGGTACGCGACCCGCATCCTGCCGGCCAGGGGCCGCCGGCGGCAGCCCGGCCCGGACATCACCGTGTACGTGGACCGGGGCGAGCAGAGCCTGCTGGCCGACCTCGCCTGGGCGGACGCCTCCGGCGCGGAGTACGCGGTCACCCTCACCGCCGAGCTGGACGCCTTCTACGGCTGGTGCCGACCGGCTGGCGCGGAGGCTCCCTGTGAGATCCGGGGCGAGCTGACCGGGCGGTGGCGGGCCGATCACCCCGACGCCGCCGTGGCGAGGCGCTCGTACAAGACGGAGGAGGGGTGGGGCGGCGGCTGGCACCGCTCGAGCGAGATCGTCCTCGCGATCGGCGCCGACTCGTCGCCGCTGACCAGGGCCAGTTGGCGCGACAAGCGCGGCAACATCGGAACGGTCGCGTTCACCGGTCCCGGCGACGCCTTCGTCGGCACGTACCAGCGGGTGGGCGAGGGCGCCATCGGCTACCGAGGCCGCGCGGCCAGGGTGACCAAGGGCGAACAGCACAAGGGTGGTGTCACGGCCGGCTGACGGCATGGTGCGGTGACCGGCATCCGGCACGGCGACCTGCCCGACGCGGACGTGTCTCCCTACGAACCCACGTAGCCCACGCCCGAGCTGGACGCGAAGTCACCTGACGGCGTAGCCGTCGTCGGAGGCCGCCGGCCCGAGTTGCGCGAGCGCCCGCTCGAGGTAGGTGTCGACGTCGGTCGCGTGGTAGACCCGTTCGCTCGCCTCGATGCCGTCGAGGATCATCGCGTACACGGCCGCCATCCGCAGCGCCGCGACCGGCCGCAGCAGCTCCACGGCCCGTTCCGGCGCGCACCCCGGCACGTCGGCCCCCCACCGCGCGCACCACTCGGCGAGCACCGGGGCGGCGACGTCGTCCGCAAGCCCCTCCGCCAGCCGCAGCGCGTCGAACGCCGGGTGCCCGACGAACGCGTCACCCCAGTCGATGACCACGTGCCGGCCGGCGTGGGCGCGCACGTTGCCGGGGTGCAGGTCGCCGTGCACGAGGGTGTCCGGCAGCCCGCACCCGCGCACCTCGTCGAGCCGCGCCTCCAGGCCCGCCAGCAGGGACTCCACCGGGGAGGTGTCGTAGCCGGCGAGCCGGTCGCGGATCCAGGTCGGCAGGGCGGGGCCGCGCAGGTCGGGCACGCCCGCCGCGACCAGCTCCGCCGCGTCCGGGACGGACCGCGGCTGCACCGGGTGGAAGCCGGCCGCCATCGCCAGCCGCTCCTCCACGGGCGCGCCGTAGCGGTCCTCCCCGGGCACGTGCGCGATCAGCATCCGGCCGTCGCCGTCGTCGGCGAGCAGCGTCGACGTCCTCCCCGGCGCGGCCCGGCCGAGCCAGCGCAGCACCGCGGCCTCGTGCCGGAAGAACGGTGGCACCTGCTTCAGCCAGGCCGTGCCGCCCGGCCCGTCGAGCCGCCAGACCGCCGACAGGTTCCAGGTGCGCTGCTGGGCGGCGGTCTCCGCCGGGCGGCCGAGCCGCCGCAGCTCGGCCCTCGCCCAGGCGAGGCTGCGCGCCGGGCCGCCGGGCTCGGCGTAGGGGGCGCGCAGCGGGTCCGCCGGCAGGTCGAGCCTCGCCGGTACGAGCGGCGTGGCGGGTGGGCCGTCGACCTGTGCGAGGTACGTGACCGTGCCGCCCATCGGCTGCGGCGCGTCGCCGGTCAGCAGGCGGAGCACGGCCACCTCGACGCCGTACCGCCGGCGGGCCTCGGCCACCACCGGGGCGACCTCCTGCCACCAGGGCGACGGGACGTCGAACGGCGGCAGGGCGCCCAGCGGGGTGCCGGCGGCATCGACCAGGACGAGCGTCACGGTTCGGGACACGCCGGCACGCTACCGCCGGCCACCCGGCCCGGACGAGGGGTTAACGGCGGACGCGCGCCAGGCGGTCAGCGCCGGGCGGCGGGCCGCCAGGGGCCGGTGGGGCGGTCAGGGGCGGCGGGTGCGGGCGAGGGTGCCGATGACGGCGAGGGAGGCGACCGCCGCCCCGACCACCACCACGGCCATCGGGACGGCGCTGCCCTCGCCGCCCAGCCCGACCAGCGGCGCGGCCATCGCCGCCACCAGCGACTGGATGGTGCCGAGCAGCGCGGCGGCCGTACCGGCGTGGGCGGGGTGGCGGTCCAGGGCCAGCGCGGTGCCGTTCGGCATCACCAGGCCGAGCGAGCCGACGAAGACGAAGAGCGCCACCGCGACCAGCGGCAGGCTGCCGAGCAGCGCGCCGGCGAGCAGGACGGCGGCGGCCAGCAGGCCCACGCCCAGCGCGCGCAGCAGCAGCGTACGGGGCTCGAAGCGGTCCAGCAGGCGGGCGTTGAGCTGGCCGGCGGCGACCAGGGCGAACGCGTTGACGCCGAAGATGAGGCTGAACGCGCCGGCCGAGACGCCGAAGACGTCCTGGAAGACGAAGGACGACCCGGAGATGTAGGCGAACAGCGCGGCGAAGGCGAGGCCCTGCGCCAGCGCGTACCCCAGGAAGATCCGGTCGGCGAAGAGCGAGCGGCCGGCGGCGGCCGTGGCGGCGAGGCCGCCGGTGCTGCGCCGCGAGGCGGGCAGCGTCTCCGGCAGCCGCCACGCGACGGCGGCGGCGAGCAGCGCGCCGATCACCGCGAGGGCGACGAAGACGGTACGCCAGTCCCCGAAGCGCAGCACCAGGCTGCCGAAGGCGGGCGCGGCCATCGGGGCGATGCCGAAGACCAGGATGAGCCGGGAGAAGTACTTCGCGGCCTCGCGGCCGGAGTACAGGTCGCGAACGACGGCGCGGGCGACGACCACGCCCATGCCGCCGGCGAAGCCCTGCGCGAGCCGCGCCGCCGCCAGGGTCTCGGCCGTCGGCACGGCCGCGCAGAGCAGCGACAGCAGGGTGTACACGGCCACGCCCACCAGCACCGGTCGGCGCCGCCCGAAGCGGTCGCTGAGCGGGCCGGTGACGAACTGGCCGAGGGCCATGCCGATCAGGCAGGTGGTGAGCGAGAGCTGGATCTGCGCCTGGCTGGCGGACAGGTCGCGGGTCATCTCCGGGAACGCCGGCAGGTAGGTGTCCAGCGAGAGCGGCCCGAACGCGGTGAGCGTGCCGAGCAGCACCAGCAGGACGACGGCAGCCCGCCCGGTGGGCGCGGCGACGCGCTCGTCCGGACGGACGGGCGGCGCGGTGGCGTGCGGCATGGCGGTCCCCTCGATGGCGGCTCGGCCCGCATACGATAGCTCTGACTACAGAGCTATCCCGTCGACGAAGGGCCTGACTGTGACGGACGAGACGGTCGACCAGCTCGGCGGGGCGCTCGGCGACCTGCACCGGATGCTGCGCCGCGCGGCCAGCCAGCGGGCCGGGCGCACCACCCTGCCGGACGCCCAGGTGGAGGTGCTGCGACTGGTGCAGCGGCACCCGGGGATCGGCGTGCGCGAGGCCGCCGAGCGGCTCGGCACCGCGCCGAACACGATCAGCACCCTCGTCGGCGAGCTGACCGCCGCCGGCCTGCTGCACCGGGAACGGGACCCGGCCGACCGGCGCACCATCCGCCTGGAGCTGACCGACACGGCGCGGGAACGCATCGCCGCGTACGGGCGGCACCGGCGCGACCTGCTCGCCGCCGCCCTGGCCGAGCTGGACGGCCCCGACCGCGAGGCGCTGCTCGCCGCCGTCCCGGCCCTGCGCCGCCTCGCCGTCAGCCGGCGGATGGCGTCATGATCGACAATCTGGTCAGGTTGGCAAGGTCGGCTGTTGGCGTAAGCGCCACCGTGGTCCCGCCTGCCGCCCTGTCCGCGGACGCTCGCCCGATCGTGACAGCGCCAACCTGACTACTCAGCTGGGACGGACCCGGCCATCGCAGCCCAGCCCGGGCCACGGTCTCGCCGCTACGGTGACGGTGGACGGTGACGGTGGACGGTGCCGGGTCTCACGTGGAGGATCGTCGGGTGATGGAACAGCGGATCAGCCTCGTCACGCTCGGCGTCGCCGACGTGGCCCGGGCACGCGCCTTCTACGAACGGCTCGGCTGGCGCGGCCAGGAGGTCGAGGAGACCGTCTTCTTCCAGGCCGGGGGCCTGGCGCTGGTGCTGTGGGGGCGGGAGAAGCTGGCCACCGACGCCGGTGTCCACGACGGGGCCGGGGGCGGGTTCGGCGGGATGACGCTGGCGCAGAACGTCCGCTCCCGGGACGAGGTCGACGACCTGCTGACGGCGGCGGCCGATGCCGGGGCGCGGGTGACCGTACCGGCACGGGAGACCTTCTACGGCGGCTACGCCGGCTGCTTCACCGACCCCGACGGGCACGTCTGGGAGATCGCCTGGAACCCGGGCCTCCCCCTCGGCCCCGACGGCTCACTCACCGTCCCCGACTTCGACCGGCGCGCGGAGCACGTGGAAGGTGACAGGGACACGGAGTGACACGGGGCCGTCGCCCAGGTTGCCCGGCAATTCGACCGACTTCGATCGGAGGGCACCGCTCGCATGCTGCACCTGGGCAAGATCGACAGCGAGCTACGCGCGCTGTCGGCAGGCGTCGAGCGAGCGCGAGGGTTGGCGGCCGCCGCCGACAGGAGAGCGCAGGAAGTTGGCATGCGGGCCGCGATGGGCGGCTTCACCGCCGTGGCGGCAGGCACCGTCCGCGTACGCGACAGGATTTCGGAACTTCACGGTGCCCTGACAGATTTCGCCGACTCGATCACCGCGGCGGCGGGAGCCATCGCAGCCCTGCCCCACGAGGCCACGCCCGCGGAAGCGGTTGCCGTACTGCAAACCGTAATGAGCGCGGTTGACCGCGCGCGTGACGCGGTGGGCAAATCCATCGCCGGCATCGGATGGGCACAGCAGGTCGTCGCCGTGATCCTGCACGGCGGGCAGCCTGGGCCACTGATACACGCTCTGGAGCGGGTCAGGCAGGTCCTGCTACCAGTGGCGCAGCGCACCAACACCGCCCGGCAGATCGTCGAGTCGGCAATCGCCGAGGTACGACAACTCGGGGCCACCGAGAGAGTGATCGCGGTTGGTGGCCCCACACCGGCGAACCCGGTCTCTGCCGTCATCGATCGCCCGTCAGCCGCGACCGGTGCAGCCGCCGCCCGCACCGGCCTCGGCCCAACCTCGCCCTGGGACAGAAAGCCCAGCGGTGTCGTCGGAGGATCGCCGACGGGAGCACCGACCAGGGTTCCTCCCAAGTCGGATGACGAGGTGCGACGTGCACTGGAACTGGAGAACGAGTGCGCTGAAACGATCGCCGACCGGGGCTATCGGATCCACCAGAACCCCACCAAGTCGGAGATCGCAGCAGGCAGGCTCATTGCCGGCGACACGGGTAATCCGGAGAAGACTCCGGATTACCTGATCGAAGGCCACGTGTTCGACTGTTACTCTCCCACTCCCCCGAAGACGGTGCGCGGCATCTGGGCCGCGGTCTCGGAGAAGGTCGAGAAGGGGCAGACTCAACGCGTGGTGCTGAACCTGGAGGACTGGACAGGGGACCTCGCCGCCCTCCAGAAGCAGTTCGACGACTGGCCCCTGTCCAGACTGAAGGAACTTGTGGCGGTGCAGCGGAGCGGTGTGATCGTGCAGATCGTACGGGGGAATTGAGGGAGTGACTGCGGATGGCTGTTGAGTTCCAGTTGATGCTGGCAGGCGAGATCGCTCTCGACGAGGTGGCCCCGCTCGCCGCACCGAACGCCGTCGAGACGCGCACCGTGTCCGGCAACCGCATGCTCACCTCCGCACTCAACGAGGAATGTGGATTCGTCGTCGACATCACCGGGGGCCGTCACGGCTACTACGAGGCCGAAGACGACGATGGTTCGCTGTGGGTGTGGGAGCCGGAAACGTACGTCGACATCGGCTTCTACATGCGCAAGGACGTCCTGGTCGACAAGGGGATCCCCAACGTGCTGGCGACCACTGCCCGGGTTCTGAACGAACGGACCGAGGACGCGGCCCTGTTGTTCAACCACGACCTGCTGCTGCTGACCCGCGTCGCGGGGAGCTTGCGCAAACACCGCCCGACGTGGTGGAGCCACCATGAGGCGGACGATCAGATCGTCCAGCCGTAGCCGCCGCGCCCGGGCGACGGGAAAGGGCCCGCACACCACCGCCGGCAGCACCGTGCAGGTTCCCGGCCGGGTCCGCGTCAGTCAGGAGGCGACCCGGCGGGGGTACGCGTCGGCCTCCCGCGCCCACTGCTCGGCGGCCACGGAGAGGGCGTCGGCGGAGACGGTGAGCGTCAGCGGGTAGACCGCGCCGGGCGGCTGGCGCCGCATCCACGGCGGCAGGGACTCGTACGCGAACTCCACGGTCAGCGCCAGCCGGCGGCGGCGTAGCACCCGGGCGCGGAAGGCCAGGTTCGGTTCGGTGAAGCGCGCCACCGCCGAGGGCTCCGCCGGGTCGCCGGTCGTCTCGGCCTGCTGCCGCAGCCAGCCCGCCAGCACGTACGCCTCGGTGATCGTCAGGCAGGGTTCGAGGTGCGACCAGGCCTGCCCGTCGGCGGTGCGGGCGTCGGTCTCGACGAGCAGCCAGTCGTCCCAGTCCGCCGCCTCGTCCGGGTCGTCCGGCGGCTCGACCCCCGGCTGGTAGCCCACGGGCCGCATCCTCACCCGGGCGCCGTCGTCGGAGCGGATCTCCATGCTGCCATCATGGCCGATCCCGAGGGCGCGGATCGGGTATCCGCGCACCTCAGGGTGCCTCGGCGGTGGGCGACACCGGATCCTCAGTGCCCGGTCAGCGCACCGGGTCGTGGGTGCCGCGCGGCACGTCGGGTCGGCAGCGGCGCAGCCGATCGGCGGCCAGCCGCCCGCCGACGGCCAGCCCGTACCGCTCGACGGCGGCCAGCCCGTACACGCTGCACGTCGGGGTGAAGCGGCACTGCCCGGGCCAGCGGTGCGACAGCCAGCGCCGGTAGCCCAGGATCGCGGCCCGCCCGGCC
This sequence comes from Micromonospora sp. CPCC 205546, assembly GCF_036902715.1. Taxonomy (NCBI): domain Bacteria; kingdom Bacillati; phylum Actinomycetota; class Actinomycetes; order Micromonosporales; family Micromonosporaceae; genus Micromonospora; species Micromonospora sp. CPCC 205546. The sequence continues at coordinate 41,576 of NZ_JBAKHL010000023.1, read as the reverse complement.
CGGTCCACCAGCGGTGCCCGCCCGACGGCAGCGGTCGGCGTCGTCGACGCCCGGCCGGGCGCCACGAGCCGGGCGAACAGCGCGCCGAGGGTGAGCAGGAACGAGAAGAGCCCCAGGTCGCAGCAGGGCAGGTCGCAGCTGGGCATGTTGCAGTTGCAGGCGTCGCAGTTGTCGAAGTAGTCCTTCTTCTTCTTGCGACGCCGGTCGCCCTTCAGGTAGATCACAGGAAACATCATGCGCCGGCCGCGCCACCCGCGAATCCTCGGCCGGCACGGCCGGGGCCGCCGAACGGTCAGCGCCCGACGGTGCGGCGCACTCCGTCGTGTGCGGCGCAGGCGTCGCGCCGCCCGCCCGTGAGGCTGACCGAGCCGTCCCCGCACTGCACGAGGTAGCCCCGGCCGGCCCAGAACTCGGGCACGCAGTCGAACCAGTCGCACACCTCGACGGCCGGCTTGCGGATACGCTCGCCGCCGCAGAAGTCGTACCCCATCGGGTTGGTGGGGGCCCCGCAGAGCCGCTCGCGGGCGGGCGTCGGCGTGGGCGCGGTGGTGCCGCGGCGCGGCTTCGACGCGGCGGGCGGCGCCTTCGCCCGCGCCGCCGGGAGGGCGACCGGCGGGGCGACGGAGTCGGGCGCGGGGGTGGCGGCGACGGCGACCTCGGGCCCGGCCGGGTCGGAGGGGTCGGTGTCCAGCAGCGCGGCGGGCACCAGCAGGGCGATGCCGGCGGCGACGGCCACCGTGCGCCGGCCACCGGGCACGAACGCGAAGTGCCGGGCCTGCGCCGGGGTGGCGATCTGGGGCCGGAACGGCTTGAGCTGGGCGTGTTCGGCGATCGCCTCGTCGAGCTGGTCGAGCACCGCGCCGCGCTGCTCGATGGCGTCGGCGAAGGCCAGGGTCAGCTTGAACCGGAAGTCGGCGGCGACGTCGGCGGGCAGCATCAGCCCGGAGGTGCGCCGCCGGTCCAGCACCTGCATCAGGGTGACCGGCGCGTGCGGGTCGTGGGCCAGGCCGGTCATCCTCCCGTACGCCCAGTCGCGCCGGCCGCGGCCGCCGAGCAGCACCAGCCGGCGGTTGGTGATCACCGCCATGCCGGCGTCGGCGACCCGGATGCCGTCGGGCCGACGGGGCCGCGGCGGCGCGGCCGTCGGAGCGACCGTCAGGTCGGGCGCGGGCAGCACGGTGGCGTGTCGGACCTCCACCAGCTGCGCGGCCGGCAGCACCCAGAAGACCACCTCGTCGGGCGCGAGCTCCAAGGGCAGGCCGGCGCCCGCCGCGGCCGAGCCCTGGAAATCCTCGGCGAGGGTACGCAGGCGGCGCAGTTCGTCGTCGCGTCGTCGCCATGCCTTGTCGGCGCTGCGGAACTCCCGCCGCCGCCGTTCGTTCTGCCGGTGCACCCACCGGTACCGCCACGTGGAACCCGTCGAATCAGTCCTTGCCACGCCGACTCCTTCGCCGCGCAGGCCACCAACCGGGGTGTCACAGCTGTCAACTGCGACAACGCCCTGCGGGGACACGCCGTAACGGGGCAAATTGACCGAACGACGGGCGAACTCGGACGAGAGGAGGATTTCGTCGAGGCGACCAGCATCCGTCGGGCGTGTCCGCCGGCACAGGGCGAGTCGTGGAGATCTTGGTACGAGAGGGCCCCTGGAGGGGCCGGTTCGTACCAAGACCTGAAAGGAGACCAGCGCACACCCCCGCACCACGCAGCCGGGAACGGTCGCGCCCGCCGGGTCACCGGTGACCGGGCGGGCGCGACGCGTGGCGGGTCAGTGGCGGCGGCCCTCCCCCACCCGGTAGGTGCGCAGGTTCGGATCGGCCTTGATCTGCGCCTCCGTGTACTTGACGGTGTCCCAGCCCTTGCCCGAGTAGAGCCGGGTCTGGTCGCCGTACCAGGGCGAGTTCGGGTTGGCCGACTGGGAGTAGGTGAGGATCTGCCGCCCCGAGGGGCCGTCGCGGCCCAGCTCGACGGCCATCACGAAGGACGAGCCGTGCACCACCTTCGGGTAGCCGACGCCGGGCGCCAGCGGGCCGATGATCATGTTGAACACGCCGGCCTCGGCGCGTCCGCCGTGGATCGGGATGCGCCGGTCGCCGCGCGGCTCGGTCTGGATGTCGCCCAGCCGCGCGTCGAGCGGAATGCCGGCGAGCTTGCGGACCGCGTCGGCGAGCGCGGTGAGCACCCGCGGGTCGGCGGTGTTCAGCCGGCTCGGGGTGTGCACCGGGTCGGCGGCGTCGAACGCGTCGGCGAACCGGATGCCGCCGGACAGGGCGAACTCGGTGAACAGGTGCGCGCCCCGGCTGTCCAGGTCGACGCGCAGGTCCCAGCCCCTCAGGGCCGCGCACGCGCCGCGCAGGTCGACGGTCGTCCCGTCCGAGGCGGTCGCGGTGGGATTCGCCGCGCACAGCGCCACCAGGTCGTCGCGCAGCAGCTCACCGCCGTACGCGCGGTTGCCGAAGACCGTCTGCCAGAGCCGGGACGTGGTGTAGCCCCGCCCGGGCAGCCCGTCGGTGCCGGCGAGCCGCTCCCGCACCTGCTCCACGCCGAGACGCGTACGCAGGCTGCGCTCGGTGCGCTCGTTGCCGATGATGCGCGGGAAGCCCTCCAGCGGCGCCTGGGGGTTGGCCAGCCAGTGGCTGTCGTTGGAGTTGGTCACGTAGTCGCCGCGGAACGACACCGGCAGGTGGGCCGGGCCGAGGATGCCGGGCACCGCCGCGTCCCGGTCGCGGCCCAGCGCGCAGGCCGACCGGGAGCCGTCGAGGACGGCCTGGCCGCTGGAGGCGTAGAGCGGCTGGAACGGCGCGGGGATGCAGGCCGCGGCCAGCTCGTGGGTGACCCGGGGCACCACCGAGTGGTCGGCGTAGAGCGCCTCGCCACGGGCGTCGGCGGCGATCACGTTGACCCAGGGCAGGAACTGGTAACGGTCGAGGACCCGCTTCAGCTCGCGTACCGTCTTCGCCCGGCCCATCTGCAGCCAGCCGTCGAAGGCGCGGTTGTTGGTGGCGTTGACGTCGGTGATCGCGTAGGCGGCGGTGGTGGTCCAGTCGAAGGTGCCGGGGACGACGACCACCGGCCCGAAGTGGGTGTCGTGGAAGGTGCGGCTGACCGGCATTGTGCCGCCGCCCGGGGCGGGCACCTGGACGGTGACCGTACGGGTGGTCATCTTCCGGGCCCGGCCGTCCACGTAGTACGAGGTGGGATCGCCGGGGACCAGGGCGAGGCGGTGCCAGACGAAGCGGCGGGCGGTGGAGACGGTGTGGCTCCAGGCGAGGGTGCGGTTGTGCCCGATCTCGATGATCGGGTCGCCGACCAGCGCGGCGCCCTCCACGTCGTAGCGGCCGGGGACCTTCAGGTGCATCCGGTAGAAGCGCTCCGCGCCCTCCCACGGGAAGTGCGGGTTGGCAAGCACCATCCCGCCGCCGTGCGTGGTGGCCCGCGCGCCCAGCCCGTACGCGTTGCTGCCCACCCCGGCGGGCGCGCCGTCGCGGGCGGCGACGACCGCCGCGGCGCCCGGGGCGTCGAGGACGGCGGCCGGACCCGTGGGCGGGGCGGCGGCGACGATGCCGTCGAGCACCGCCCGGGAGCCGGCCCGCACCATGCTGGCCCAGCTCGTACGCCACATGTCCAGCTCGGTCAGCGGGCGCACCCACGGCTTGCCCCGGCAGGCCGGGTCGGTGAGGTTCGCCGCGCCGGTGCGGCGCAGGTAGCTGTTGTAGCCGGCGACGAAGCCGCGGATCTGGTCGCGGATCTCGTCCGACGGGGAGTGCACGCCGTCGCGGGGACCCTGCAACAGTCGCTCGGCCATGCGGTCGTCGATCGCCTTGCGGTGGAACAGGTCGCTGCGCACGTTCGCGTCCGTGGGGCTCGCGGCGCCGAAGTAGCGGGACCGCTCGGCGTTGACCGTGACGATCTTCTCCGCGATGACGCAGATGTTGTCCTCGGCCTGGACGTGGCCGACGCCGAAGCCGAGGCTGGCGAAGGTGCGGGCGGTGATGTGCGGGACGCCGTACGACGCCCGGCGGATCTCCGCCGAGTAGCCGCCGTCACGGTGCTGTGCGGCGGCCGGCGGGACGCCGGTGACCACTGTGGTGGCGACCGTGGCGAGGGCGGTGACCAGTGCGCAGAGCGGCCTGGGCCTCATCGGGACTTCCTCCCGTCCGGTGAGTCGTGTGAAAACCTCACACGACCGGCATTCTTGCCCGGCGCGGGCGTGCCGAGGAAGACCCGACCGGGAAACCGGGTTGTTCCCCCTACGGACCACCCGGACGCTGGGTAACGTCGGCGGCACCCAGGGCCAGCGAGGGGGTGGGACCGGTGGGCGACCCGCTGCGCCCGGTGGTGATCGGCGTCGACATCGGCACCACCAGCACCAAGGCGGTCGCGTACGACGTGGACGGTGTGCGGCTCGCCCGCCATTCGGTGGGCTACCCGCTCGACGAGCCGCACCCCGGCTACGCCGAGCAGGACGCGCGGCACATCCACGCGGCGGTGCTGGAGTCGGTCCGTACGGTCGTGGCGGAGCTGGGCCGGCCGGTCGCCGGGCTCTCCTTCGGCACGGCGATGCACAGCCTGATGGGCCTGGACCCGGACGGTCACCCGCTCACCCCGTCGGTCACCTGGGCGGACTCGCGGGCCAGCCGGCAGGCCGAGCGGCTGCGCGCCGCCCCGTCCGGGCTGGCGCTGCACCGCCGCACCGGCACCCCTGTGCACCCGATGGCTCCGCTGCCGAAACTGCTGTGGTTCGCCGAGCAGCAGCCGGTGCTGTTCGGACGGGTCGCGTACTGGGTGGGCGTCAAGGACTGGGTGCTGCTGCGGCTGTGCGACGCGCTGGTGACCGACCACTCGGTGGCCTCGGCCACCGGACTGATGGACCTGGGTCAGCTCGACTGGGATCCCGAGGCACTGGGGCTCGCCGAGATCACCGCGATGCAGTTGCCGGAGCTGGTGCCCACGACCACCGTGCTGCCCGGCCTCACCGCCGAGGCCGCCGCGGCCACCGGGCTGCCCCGGGACACGAGGGTCGTCGTCGGCGCCGGGGACGGCCCGCTGGCCAACCTCGGGCTCGGCGCGGTCGCCCCAGGCGTGATGGCCTGCTCGATCGGCACCAGCGGCGCGATGCGGGTGATGGTGGAGCAGCCCGGCGTCGACCCGCTCGGCGGGGTGTTCTGCTACGCGCTGACCGAACGGCGCTGGGTGGTCGGTGGGGCGATCAACAACGGCGGCATCGTGCTGGAGTGGGTCGGCGAGGCGCTCGCCCCGGAACTGGGCGAGGACGCCGAGGAGGAACTGCTGGCGCTGGCCGCCCGGGCGCCGGTCGGCTCCGGCGGTCTGATCATGCTGCCGTACCTGCTCCACGAGCGCGCCCCGCACTGGAGCGCGCTGCCGCGCGGGGCGTACGTGGGGCTGACCAACGGGCACCGCCGCGCGCATCTGGTGCGGGCCGCGCTGGAGGGCGTCTGTCAGCAGTTGGCGCTGGTGCTGGCCTCGGTGCGGGCCGCCGGCAACGAGGTGCGCGAGATCCGCGCCGGCGGCGGCTTCTCGCGCAGCCCGTTGTGGCGGCAGATGCTGGCCGACGTGCTCGGGGTGCCGGTGCGCTTCCCCGTGGGGCACGAGGGTTCCGCTTTCGGCGCGGCGCTGCTCGGCATGCAGGCGCTGGGGCTGATCCCCTCCGTCGACGTCGCCGCCGACCTGGTGCGCATCGAGCAGACGGCGTACCCCGACCCGGCCGCCGCCGCCACGTACGCCGCCCTGTTGCCGCTGTTCAGCGAGCTGTACGACGCGCTGGTCCCCACGTTCACCTCGCTGCGCCGACTCGCTCCGGGCCTGTCGCCGGAGTGAGGCGGCCCCTCAGGGCGCCTCGACGCCGGAGATCAGGTAGCGGTGCACCTCCGCGCCGCGGATCGCCACCGTCTGTTCCTCGGCGGGGCCGGATCCCCGGAAGTCGAGCAGTTGCTCATCGGACTCCCAGCGCTCGTAGACGTTGATCCGGCCGGGCTCGACCAGGTCCGCACAGATCGCGAAGTCGACGCAGCCCGGCGCGGACCGGGCCTGCCGGACGACCTCCACGCAGTCGGCGAGGTAGGCGTCCCGCTGGTCCGGGTCGACGTAGAGACTGCCGGCGACGATGAGCACTGCTGACCTCCGGGGACGGCCGCGCCTCAGGCGCGGGTGATCGCGTTGGCGTGGATGGCCTCACCCAGGTACGCGGCCATCCCCGGTGTGATCGTCTCGAAGTACGCGGTGAACCGCTCGTCCGACACGTACATGTCGGCCAGACAGGTGTGCAGCTCGATCGGGCAGTCGTAGAACCAGCGGCTGATGAGCTGCCGGTGCTCCTCGGCCAGGTTCATCGCCGCCGGCCCGTCCGCGGGTGCCCCGGAGGACATCACCTCGACGAACCGCCGCGCCCAGTCCTCGTTCTCGGCCTTGTTCCGCAGCCAGTCGTCCTTCGTGTAGCGGGAGACCCGCTCGTTCGACTGGCGGTACGCGTCGGTGTCGCCCCAGCGCTGCTCGACCTCCTCGGTGTGCGCGTCCGGGTCGAAGTCGCCGAAGACCTCGAACCGCTCCTGCGGGGTGAGTGGGATGTTCAACTTGCTCGCCTCCATCGCGAACTCGATCGCCGCGACCATCTCCTGGAGCTTCCTGATCCGTACGGACAGCAGCTCGTGCTGGCGGCGCAGGTGCGCCGCCGGGTCGCTCGCCGGGTCGTCGAGGATCGCGGCGATCTCCTCCAGCGGGAACCCCAGCTCCCGGTAGTAGCGGATGTGCTGCAACCGCTCCAGGTCGGCGTCGTCGTAGTGCCGGTAGCCCGTGCCGCTGCGCCCGCTGGGCGAGAGCAGTCCGATCTCGTCGTAGTGGTGCAGCGTCCGCACGGTCACGCCGGCCGCCTTCGCCACCTGTCCCACCGTGTAGGCCATGGTTTCCCTCCCTTCCACCAACGAGGCTCGCGCCTGCCGTTACGTGAGGGTCAAGCCGGATTCTGTCCCGCGGGCGGTGCCCGAGCGCCGCTGTCGAGCGCGTTCGGAGCGTCGGCCCGGGGCGGACCCGCGGCCCGCACCCACCCGACCATCACGTTGAGTGGCGACCCGCATCCCGTCACTCAACGTCACAGCATGGCGGGGCGCGGGGTCCACCCGCAGGCCCTTTGCTCTGCATTCCTGACCGCACCACGGGCACTGAGCAGCAGCGATGTGTTCCGGCGCGGTTCAGGACCGTTCACGCAACGTAACTGGTGCGTCGGTGGATGCAGAGCAAAGCGACGAGACGGGTCCGCGTCAGCGGTCACCTTAAGTCACTCGGAGTGATTGCGGGTCACGGCCCCCGCTGGCGCGGGAGCGGCGGCGGGAGCCGATCCGAGCCCTCGGCGGCGGCGAGGATGGGAGCGACGGCGGGTCAGGCCCAATCCTCGCCGGGATCGCCGTCCAGGGGCGACAGAGGGCCCGCGACCACGCGCTCCCCGGCGCCGGAGCCGGAGCCGGAGTCGGGGCCGGAGCCGGAGCCGGGGTCGGGGCCGGGGTCGGAGCCGGGCGGCACGGGCGCCGGCGGTCCCCCGTGGGTCCACGGCGTCTCCTCGACGGCGGGGAACGCCCCCGCCGGCATGAACGCGTCCGACAGGGTGGTGTAGCAGAGCCGCTCCCCCACCTCCGGCACGCTGCCCGGCGGCGCGGTCAGCCCCCGGCCCATCCCACCCGACAGCTCCAGCACCACCTCGGTCTTGCCGTCCGCGGCGGGGGTCACGAAGACCACCCGGGCCTTCTGCGTCGGCCGGGCCGGCGAGTACAACGCCGCGCCGAGCGGCATCGGCACCGGCTCGGTGGTGACGAGCTGGATCCGGGGACGCAGCACCGGCCGCTTGCCGGTGTCGTCCACCCGCTTCGGGTCCGCCAGGGTCACCTCTCCGACGAACGCCTCCCCGGTCAGCCGGTGCTCCGCCATCACCAGCGGGTCGTCGTAGGCGCGCTGCACGGCGTAGGAGGTCAGGGCCCGTTCCAGCCGGTGCAGCCGCTGGGCGGCGGCGACCGCCCCGTCCCGGCGGGGCTGCGGCGCTCCGCCGGCGTCGACGTGTTCGGCGTAGCCGGTGAAGGCATCCTTGTCGCCGTCCCACCGGCCGGCCACCCGGGCGCCCGGGGGCAGGCCGCGCAGCAGCCCCACGCCGCGCCACATCAGCTCCCAGGTGGGCGCGAGCTGGTCGCGCAGCAGCCCTTCCAGCTCCGTGTACGCCCCGGCGAGCGCGACCGGGTCGTCCTCGGCGGCGGCGTACGCGGCGACGGCCGGGGCGAGCCGGTGGTTGTCGAAGTCGGGGTCGGTGGCCGGGCCGGCGGGTGGACAGATCGCCGGGTCCTCGGCCCGGGCCGCCGCCTCGACGCCGGTCAGCCCGGCGGGCGGATCGATCCAGCCCAGCAGCGCCGGCAGGTGCAGGTCCTCCACCACGCTCTGCCCGGTGGCCCAGTGCAGGCTCAGCGCGTCGGTCATCGCCAGCAGCGCCGACGACCCGGGGTGCTCGGCCCGCTCGGCGAAGAAGGTCAGCCAGCGCCCGAGCACCGGCACCGACGGGTGCACCGGATAGTCCCCGTCGGGGCGACGGAAACGGGTGGAGCGGCCGAGCAGCCGCAGGAAGGTGATCCCGGCGGGGTTCGGCACCAGCAGTTGCGGGGCGTCGACGTGGCGGTACCGCACGTCCCGGCCCCGGTCGGTCGGCACCGCCTCGGAGACGCCCCGGAACCCGTCCAGGTAGGGCAGCACGGTCCCGGCCAGCTCGGCGGCGAACGCGAACCGCTGGTCGCGGTTGCGGGGCTGCGGCACGACCAGCAGCCGCGCCGCGTCCGGCGCGTCGCCGACCAGCGCGGCCAGCGGCGCGTTCGCCTCGCCGGCCATCGCCAGCGGCACCAGCACCAGCGGGCGTCCGGACAGGTGCAGGTGCCGGACGGTGGCGACCGGCTGGGCCACCCCGGCGGCGAGCGCCTGGGCCCGGGCCAGCGCGCGCAACGTGCTCATGCGGGGGTCCCGGTGAGGGCGTCGGCGCGCAGCCGGGCAGCGGCCCGCAGCAGCGCGGCGGCCTCCTCCTGCCCGGGCTCCGGCGACCGCTCGCCGGCGGCCAGCGCCAGCACCTCGCCGACCTCCGCGATCCCGCCGAGCGCCTCGCGGACCGGCCGGCCCAGGGCCCCGGTGTGCCCGCGCGCCTCGTGCCGGCAGAAGTACGCCAGCTCACAGGCCGCCAGGCAGTCGGGCGCGTAGCGGGCCTGCACCCGCGACAGCGCGGCCAGCAGCGCCGCGGGTTCGGTCGTCAGGTCGGCGGTGAAGTCCTCGGGCACAGCGGCCAGCAGCGCGTCGAGCCGGGCCATCCGGTCGAGCTGGCGACGCAGCACCAGCAGTTGCTTGCGCACGTCGACCAGGCTGGCCACCGGCTGGTTGGCGAAGTCCCGCGGGCAGACCAGCACCGCGTCGTGCGACACCAGCTCCGGGTCGTGGCCGGCGGCGGCGAGCAGCTCCCGCAGGGCCAGCACGTAGACGGCGGCCTGGATCGCGGCGCCGGAGACCTTGGCCGGGTCGGCCTGGCCGTCGACCACCGGGAACGACTTGATCTCGACGACGTGGAACCGGCCGGCGAGCCGGGCGGCGACCATGTCCGGCTCCAGGTGCACCCGGCGGCCGGCGACGTCCAGCCCGAGCAGCGGATGGTCGAACAGGGCGGCGGTGTCGTCGGCTCCGCCGGGGGTGGCGCCCGTCAGCATCGCGGCGGAGCGCCGGTGCCGGGCGGCCGTGTCGTCCTCGACGCCGTCACCGAGGTCCGTCCAGCTCGCCGCGGCCGGCACCGGTACGCCCAACCGCTCGGCGACCAGCCGCAGCAACTCGACCCCGCCGTCGGCCTTGACCTGCGCCTCGAAGGCGTTGCCCCGGGTGATGGCGAACCGGGACTGCCCGAACCGGGCGGGGAACCCGATCCGCTCGGCCAGCTTCGGCTTGTCCACCCCGGCGCCGTCCAGCACGGCCCGCCGGGTGCAGCCCGGGTTGCCGGTCAGCGCGGCGATGGTGCGCGCGTTGTGCCGCCTCGGTGGCACGCCGCCGCGGATCGCGGCCAGTCGTTCCTCGGTGCTCGTCACGATCCGCCACGATAGGCGGTCCCTGCGACGGGCGCCGGGCGCCGCCCCGACCGACGGGGGCGACGATCTCCGGCGGCGGGGCCGGGCCGGGCGCGACCGGATCAGAGCGTGGTGGCGAACGGCCCCAGGACACCGCAGCAGATCAGCCCGAAGACCGCCAACGTGACCAGCGCGATGCTGTAGTTCGACCAGAGCCCGAACTTCGTCACGTCGGTGCCGTACGCGTCGTGGACACGGTTGCGCCAACCGCCGAAGCGGAACGCCAGGTGGTGCGCCGCCCCCGGCTGGGCGACCAGCGCGGTGGTGATCAGCGGAAAGCTCATGAAGTCGGTGTAGCGGATGTCGTGCGGCCCGGGCGGGATCACCATGTACCAGGTGCCCTCACCGGGGATCGGCACGACCTGACCGTCGATCTTGAGCTTGCTCGTGGCGGGGGCGGGCACCATGTACGGGCCCCGGTTGACGGAGACGCAGAGCACCGCGTAGCCGGGCGGGGGCGCGATCGGATGGGGGTACACCATCGGCGTCACGGGGCCGGGCAGGTGCGGGTACGACGGGTGAGGGGGGTACGACACCGCCACATCCTGGCACGGCCCTACCAGTCTGCCGAGAGCCTGCGGATCACGAACCGGTCAGCGCCCGGCGGAGCGGTTCCAGGGCGAGCGGGGCAGGGCGGTGCCGGCCAGCGGCCGGCGGTCGCGGCGACGGCGACGGCGTCCCGGGGTGCACGGCGGCCGGGAGACCGTGTGCACGGGCGCGGGCACGGCGGGCTGGCGGCCGATCAGCCAGCAGAGGAAGCGGGCCATCGGTGGGGTTCAGCCGACCGGGAGGCGCTCGGCGTCCGAGCGGGAGATGTCGTACTGGGCGCCGCAGAAGGTGCACTGCTGCACGTAGCGGGTGCGGATCGGGATGATCGGCACGAAGAACAGGCTGAACCGCGTCGACCGGCGCGTGACCACCTGAGCGGCGTGGTTACGGCAGTTGCGGCAGACCTGCTGCACCACGCCGGACTGGCTGACCTTGGTGCGGAGGCCGAAGATGAAGAACATCGCCCGTCAGTACCCACCCGGGGCCCGACTATCACCTGCGATTCCGACCGGTTCCGGGCGCGGCCCACGGGGGGACCGCGCCCGGTACGCCTACGTCAGCTCGTCGTCTTCACGGGCTCCAGGCCCGGCACCTCGGCGGGGAGCCAGATCGGCTGCCAGTTCTCCATCTCGTGGAAGCGGCGCAGCTCGAACAGCCCCGAGACCGACCCGGCCCAGGCCCCGTACGGGGGGTGCTGCTCGTCGAAGCCGGACTGCACGAAGGTCAGCTTCGTCCTCCCCTGCGACTCGGCCAGCTCCCAGGTGGTGACGCCCGTCGGCCCCCAGTCCACCGACAGCTTCCGGCCCGGCTCCAGGTCGACGACCTTGGCCGCGTAGCCGTGCTCGAAGCCGCCCATGGCGTAGCGGCCGCCGACCCAGGGCTCGATGCCGATCGGGTAGCCGAACCAGGCGCTGGCCTGCGCGGAGTCGGTCAGCGACTCGAACACCTTCGCCGTCGGCGCGTCGATCAGCAGCTCGCCGCGCATCTCGGCGGAGGTGAAGTCGACCTTCGGCAGCAGCGGTTGCCCTTCCAGGTGGGCGGCCAGGTTGGCCAGCGACAGGCTCCAGAACGTCTGGAGCACGCCCCGGATGGTGCTGCCGCTCATCGCCTCGGCGAAGTCGAAGTGGCTCTGGGTCAGCGTCAGCACCGTGGTCTCGGGACCCTCGGCGCGCAGGGCGAACTCGGTGGTGGTCTCCACCCCTTCGAGCAGCCAGGCGAAGCGCAGCGTGTCGTCGTCGGCGTGCAGCAGGCGCTGGTGCGGCGCGTCGCCCCCGGGCGTGTGCCGGCCCCAGAACTCGTACCGTCTCGGCAGCTCGACCTCGGCGTGCTCGGCCAGCCAGACGCGCAGCTCGGCCGGGTCGGTCAGGGCGCGGCGGACGGCCTCCGCCGGCGCGGCGAGACGGACGGGCAGCCTCATCGGTTCAGTCACGTTCTTTCCCCTTCGGATAGCAGGCCACGGCGAGCTTGAAGGCGTCGCCCTCGGCGCCGCCGTAGCGTGTGAACAGGTCCTGCAGAGCGGTCTGCAGGTCGTGCAGGAACTGCGGGCGAAGCTCCGGCGGCACCCGGATCTCGCCGGCGACCCCGATCGAGGGGAGCTCGGGGGCGGCGCGGTCCAGCGCGGCGACGTCCGCCTGGACCTCCTCCATCAGGTCCAGCAGGTGGCCGAGGCTCAGCTCGTCGCGGGCCCGACGCAGGCCGATCCGGCCGACCAGCCGGGGGGACAGCCAGTAGGACCGGGCGGCGGCCTGGTAGATGCCCTCGGTGATGCCCCGAACCTTGCGCTCGCTGACCAGCTCGACCAACCCGGCGGCGACGAGCTGCTTGACGTGGTAGTAGACGCGCTGCGGCGTCTGCTCCAGCCGGGTGGCGACCGACGACAGCCGCGCCGATGGTCGGCGCGGCTGTCGGACGCGGCTCAGGGCAGCCAGTCGGGGCGCAGCGGGTAGCCGCTCGCCCCCTCCGGGCCGTTGCGGGTGGCCAGCACCTGGTGCAGCTGGATGCCGTTGCGCTCGAAGGCCAGCCGGGACCCGGCCATGTAGAGGCCCCACACCCGGGCCGTGCCCGGCCCCACCTCCGAGACGCAGAAGTCCCAGTGCGCCGCGAGGTTGCGGCACCAGGCGGCCAGGGTCAGCGCGTAGTGCAGCCGCAGGTTCTCCTCGTGCTGCACCTCCAGCCCGACGTCGTGGATCTCGCCGACCAGGCGCCCCGGGCCGGCCAGCTCCCCGTCGGGGAAGACGTACCGGTCGATGAACGCGCCCGAGCGGTGCGGCGCGCGGTTGTCGGCCCGCGTGATGCAGTGGTTGAGCAGCCGACCGTCCGGCCGCAGCCGGTTTCGCAGGGCGCCGAAGTAGGCCGGGTAGTTGCGCACCCCGATGTGCTCGGTCAGGCCGATCGAGGAGACCGCGTCGAACTGCTCGCGCGGCGCGTCCCGGTAGTCCAGGTGGCGCACCTCGGCCAGGCCGGTCAGCCCCTCCCGCTCGATGGCCGCCCGGGCCCACTCGGCCTGCGCCCGGGACAGGGTCACCCCGAGCGCCTTCACGCCGTACTCGCGGGCCGCGTGCCGGACCATGCCGCCCCAGCCGCAGCCCACGTCGAGCAACCGCATCCCGGCCCGCAGCGCCAGCTTCTGCGCCACCAGGTCGTACTTGGCCGCCTGTGCCTGCTCCAGCGTCTCGTCGGGCGAGCGGAAGAGCGCGCAGGTGTACGTCATCGACGGGCCGAGCACCCTCTCGTAGAAGGCGTTCGAGACGTCGTAGTGGTGGGAGATCGCGGTGCTGTCCCGGGTGCGGGAGTGCCGCAGCCCGTTCACCAGGCGCTTCCAGCGCGGCTGCGCCTCCTGCGGCGGGGGCGGCGGCGGCATCAGCCGCTCCCAGCCCAACCCGCGCACGAGGGCCAGCCCCTCGGCCAGCGACGGCGTACGCAGCCGCAGCTCGTCCTTGAGCACCCGCAACGCCTCGTACGGGTCGCCCGGGTGCACCCCCTGCAACGCCAGGTCGCCCCCGACGTACGCCCGGGCCATGCCCAGGTCGCCCGGGGCGGTGAGCAGATACGTCAGGCCCCGCTCGGTACGGATCGACAGGGTGATCCCGGCGTCGGCCGGGCCCACCGCGCTGCCGTCGTACCCGGTGATCCGCACCGGCAGGGCGCCGGTGGTCAGTGCGCGGACGACGTCCGCCACGGTCGGACCCGGGCGCCGGCTCCCCGCCGGCGGGCCGGCGGGAGCGCTCGCCGCCCCTTGGTCTCGATCGGTCAGGCTCATGCTCGTGCTACCGCCTTCTCGTACAGTCCGGTGAGCCGTTGGTCCGGGTCGTAGCGGTCCCTCACCGCGCGCCACGTCGCGCCGCCGTAGAGCCGGTCGAAGGATTCCCGGTCGTAGTACGCGTCGGAGTAGAGCGACTTGTGGCCGCCCAGCTCCGACACCATGCGCTCGATCGCCCGGTTGACGTCACCGTCGGCGGCGCCCGGCGCGATCGGCACGCTGCCCCAGAAGCCGATGTTCACGTAGTTCTGTCCGGGCCGGAGCGGATACAGCGGCCAGGCCCGACCCGATCCGGGGCCGGACGGCTCACGCAGCCGCAGCGGGCAGAGCCACACCGGGGTCATCCCGACGGCGCCGGCGAACCAGCGCAGGAACTCCGCCGTCCGCTCCAGCGGGATCTCCACGTCCTGCACGACCCGCTCCCGCGCCGGCTGGCCGCGCAGGCGGTCGATCCGGGCGGCCACGCCGTGCCGGTGCTCCAGCCGGACCAGCCGGTGGTAGACGTCGCTGCGCCGCCACCGCGCCGGCCAGACCCGTCGCACCACCGGGTGCTGCACACCGAACGCCGCCGAGCACCAGAACCAGTCGGTGTCCCAGCGCCAGAGATAGTCGTACGTGGTCAGTGCGTCGTGCGTGCGCCGGCGCAGCGAGCGGTAGTAGATGCCCTGGCCCGTGTAGTCGCTGGCCGGCGGCGCGTCGTCGGTGAAGCCGCCGAGCACCAGGTACGCCTCGCCGGGGCTGAACATGACCCCGTCCATCGCGTCGACCGCCTCGCCGGCCCAGGACCGGGTCGCCGTGACCTCGGCGAGGGCGTCGGCGAGGGCCTCCAGCCGGGTGAACCGGACGTTGCGCAGGACCACGGAGCGGCGTACCGGCTGGAGTTCGATGCGCAGCCGGGTGGCGTAGCCGAGGCTGCCCAGCGAGTTGGGGAACGCCGCGAAGAGGTCGGCGTGCTCGCCGTCGGGGCGGGCGGTGACGATCTCGCCGGCCCCGGTGAGCACATCCATCTCGCGCACCGACTCGTGCGGCAGGCCGTTGCGGAACGAGGTCGACTCGATGCCGAGCCCGGTCACCGCCCCGCCGAGGGTGATGGTGCGCAGCTGCGGCACCACCAGCGGCATCAGCCCGTGTGGCAGGGTCGCGTCGACCAGGTCCTCGTAGGTGCACATGCCCTGCACGTCGGCCGTGCGGGCGACCGGGTCGACGGCGAGCACGCCGGTGAGCCCGCTGACGTCCAGGCCCGGCGCGCGCGTGACGGACCGGGGGCGGAACAGGTTGGAGGTGCGTTTGGCGAGCCGCACCGGTGCGCCCGCGGGCACCGCCGCGTACGACCGGCGCAACCGGGCCACCGCACCGTCGTGGTCGACCGGATGCTGATCCACACGGACCGCACACATGCGATCACTGTACGCGCCGGGAGGCTCACGCCGTGGGACGCGCCGGGGCGCGCCCGCGACGTGGCCGGACGACTGGCCGGCGCGGTGGCGGCGGCATAGCGTGGAGCCATGCCGAAAGCCGTCTGGAACGACCTGGTCGTGGCCGAGAGCGACGACACCGTGCTGGTCGAGGGGAACCACTACTTTCCGCGCGCCGCCCTGCGCGCCGACCTGATCCGGGACTCCGACACGCACACCGTCTGCCCGTGGAAGGGCACCGCGTCCTACTACACGCTGGAACACGACGGCCGCAGCAGCGCCGACGCGGTCTGGTACTACCCCGAGCCGAAGCCGGAGGCGGAGATGGTCCGCGACCGGGTCGCCTTCTGGAAGGACGTCCGGATCGTCGACTGAGAGGCCTCGCGCGGACTCAGCCGGCGCGCAGCATGCGCAGCTGGGCCAGGTGCTTCGGCAGGTGGACGCGGGCGTGCAGGTCGAGGGTGCGGCCCCAGGGCAGCGGCTCGTCGACGACGAGGTCGAAGCCCTCCCGCAGATGGGTGTCGACCGGGGTCTGCGCCGCCGCGCCGAGCCGCTCGGTCAGGGCGCAGAGCTTCTGGCTGGTGGCCCGCAGCAGGGTGGCCAGCCCGGCCAGCCCGCCGCACGAGACGACCAACGCGTCCACCTGGGGGCGGTGGATGGTCTCCAGGTCGTAGTAGGCGAACGGCGAGCCGGCGATGACCGCCTCGGTCGCCTCGGTCATCAGTTCGTCGTTGGCGGCGAGGTGGGCGACGATCTGCTCGGCGCTGAGCTGCCCGGCCGGCGGCGGCCCGAACCCACCCGCGTCGACCTCCGCGAGCACCGCCTCGTACGCCTCCCGCAACGCCCCGCTGTCCATGCGCCCAGTCAATCCCGGCACGCGCTGTCCGGCCCGGAGTTCCAGCGGCGGGTTCACCCGGAAGGGACCGCCCGGAAGCGTGCCGGGACGCCACCGGCGGGAGGGCTGACCGGGCGCTGGCGAGCTGCCCCGTCGATGGGACCGGGAGCGGCGGCCACAGGGGAACCCCCGGCGCCCGAGCGTCGGCAGACCTTCCCGGGCCCTTCACCCATCGGCCGGGGCCTCCGCCGGACCGGCTCTCCACCGAAGCAGTGCTCCACCAAGCCTGGCCACGGGCGTAGCCGCTCGGTCCGCCGGATCCGCCCAGGTCAGCGCGTCGGATCCGCCCAGGTCAGCGGCGCCGGGACTGGCGGGTGCGCAGGTAGTCGGAGACCACGTACTCGCCGAGGTCCTCCAGGTCCGGCGTGAACATACGACCCTTCGAGCGGCGGGCCACGGCGTCGACGAACTGGCGCAGGCCGGGATCGTCGCCGAGCATGAACAGGTTGAGCGTGGCGCCGTAGCGGGTCAGCCGGTCCACCTCGCGTACGGTCGCCTCGATCGTCTCCGGCAGCGGCGGCCAGTGGAACAGCGCCTCACCGTCGTCCGGGTCCAGGTGGGCGGTCGGCTCCCCGTCGGTGACCACCAGCACCACCGGCTCGGCGTCCGGGTGCCGCCGCAGGTGCCGGGCGGCCAGCCGCAGCGCGTGCTGGAGGTTCGTGCCCTGCCGCAGGTCGGGCTCGACGGCGGCCAGCTCCTGCTGGGTCAGCGGCAGCGCCTCCAGGCCGAAGCCGACGATCTGCAACGCGTCCTGCGGGAACCGGGTGGCCATCAGGTGCGCCAGCGCCAGCGCGGTCTGCTTCATCGGGCCCCACCGGCCCTGGGAGATCATCGAGTAGGACAGGTCGACGCAGAGCACCACGGCCGCCGAAGCCCGCCGCTCGGTCTCGACCACCTCGAAGTCCTCGACGGCCAGCCGCACCGGCACACCGGAGCCGGCGCGACCGACCGCCCGGGTCAGCGTCCGCACCACGTCGAGGGGCTGCTCGTCGCCGTACTCCCAGGGCCGGGAGGCGCCGCTGACCTCGCCGGCGGCGCCCGCCGTGCGCAGGTCGTGCTGGCCGCGCGGCCCGGCCGTCAGGTCCGCGAAGACCCGCCGCAGCGCCGTGCCGCCGAGGCGGCGCAGGGCCTTCGGGCTCAGGGTCAGCCCGTCGGCGTCCCGGCTCACCCAGCCCTGCCGGCGCAGCTCCCGCTCTAGCTCCCGCAGCCGGCGTACGTCGTCGGCGGCGTCGCGGCCCAGCGTCCGGGCCACCGCGTCGACGTCGACGTCGTCCAGGGTCGCCCCCGGGTGCTCCTGGTCCAGCTGGTCCAGCAGCTCGTCCAGCTCGGCGATCTCGCCGAGCGCGCCGGCGGCCTCCCCGTAGCCGAGCGGCCGCTCGCCGCGCACCCGCTCACCCGGGCCCCGGTGCAGGTCGGGGCGGAGCGCGCGCAGGTTGGCGTCCAGCGCGGACAGCTCCCCGGCGAGCCGGTCGCCGAGCGACTGCCGCATGAGGCCGGCCAGTTCCTCGCGCTGGCGGTCCGACAGCGAACGCATCAGCCGCTCGCCGGCGGCCGACCGCCGGGCCAGCACGTCGACCAGCTCGTCGACGTCGGCCGGCTGCTCCGGGAAGAACGCCCCGTGCCGGCGCATGAACTCGGCGAAGGCGTCGGTGGTGTCCTCCGACCGGGAGTGCCGGGCGAGCAGGTCGTTGAGGTCGCGCATCATCTCGGCCAGCCGCTGCTGCGCGGCCGGGTCCGCCGAGGCCCGCACCGCGTCGCGCAGCCCGGCGAAGCGCTGGCCGAGCACGTCGTCGCGCAGCCCGTCGAGGATCCGCTGGTAGGTGCGGCGGGCTTCGTCACTGCTCCACCGGTATCCGGTCAGCTCCTCCACGGCCCGGGCCGTCGAGCGGGGCAGGTTGTCCAGCACCGCCTCGGCGAACCGCGCGTCGTCGTCACCGCGCCCGCGCAGCTCGTCCCGCTCGGCGGCGAGCGCCTGGTCGAGCAGGGCCCGGGCCCGGGTGACCGCCCCGTCCAGGTCGCCCCGACGCAGCGCCTCCCGACGCAGCCGCCTGGCCCGGGCGGCGAGCTCGTCGAGGCCGCCGCGCCCCCGGGGTCCCTGCCGCAGCAGGCCGCGCAGCGCCTCCCGGAGGCTGCCGCCGGCCAGCACCTCGGCGCCGACGGCGTCCACCGCCCCCCGCACGTCGTACGGGGGCGCGAGCGGGTCGGGGCCGCCACGCCACTGCCCGTACCGGAACCGGTCGCCCGCCATGCTCAGGCCCGGCCGCCGTAGCGGGTCCGGCCGGAGTCGGTGACGTCCTTGCCGAGCCGGCGGGTCAGGTGCAGCCCTTCCAGGACGAACTCCACGCCGGCGGCGGCCTGCTCGGGGCTGGGCGCGTCGCCCAGCCCCAGCCGGTCGAGGGCCTTGGCGAGCCCGGGGACGGTGCCCACCTGGCGCAGCAGCTCGGCGGAGCCGACCAGCTCCCCGGTCTCGATCGTCGCGTCGGCGTCGACGAGGGCGGTGAAGCCGGAGAGGTCCAGTCCGGCCAGCCGGGCCCGGAACGTCTCGGCGGTCGCCGTCCGCAGCAGGTGGCCGAGGATCTCGACCTCCCGCCCCTCCTCGCCGCTCTCGAACTCGACCTTCCCGCGCAGGGTCGACGTCACCGGCACCGCGTCGCCGACCCGGGCGACCGGCGCCTCCGGGCGCGCCCCCTCGGCCGGCTCGGTGGCGGCGAGCAGTCCGGCGCGGCGCAGCGCGGCGGCGGCGACCGTCTCGGCGGCGGCGATGGCGAACCGGGCGGAGACCCCGGAACGCGGGTCGACCGAGGGCGACTCGCGCACCGCGCGGGCGAACCGCGCGAGAACCTCCAGCACGTGCTCCGGCACCTCGGCGACCAGGTCGGCCTCCTGCCGGATCAGGGCCAGCTCCAGGTCGAGGTCGACCGGGTAGTGGGTGCGGACCTCGGCGCCGAAGCGGTCCTTCAGCGGAGTGATGATCCGGCCCCGGTTGGTGTAGTCCTCCGGGTTGGCGCTGGCCACCAGGAACAGGTCCAGCGGCAGCCGCAGCTGGTAGCCGCGGACCTGGATGTCGCGCTCCTCCAGCACGTTGAGCAGCGCCACCTGGATCCGCTCGGCCAGGTCGGGCAGCTCGTTGACGGCGAAGATGCCCCGGTTCGTGCGCGGGACCAGGCCGAAGTGGATGGTCTCCGGGTCGCCGAGGGTGCGCCCCTGGGCGATGCGGATCGGGTCGACGTCGCCGATCAGGTCGCCGACGCTGGTGTCCGGGGTGGCGAGCTTCTCGCCGTAACGCATCGAGCGGTGCAGCCAGGCCACCGGCAGGTCGTCGCCGGCCTCGGCGACCAGCGCCCGCGAGCCCGGGGTGAGCGGGTGCATCGGGTGCTCGTTGAGCACCGAGCCGACGATCACCGGGGTCCACTCGTCGAGCAGGCCCACGAGCGAGCGGATGAGCCGGGTCTTGCCCTGGCCCCGCTCGCCGAGCAGCACCATGTCGTGCCCGGCGAGCAGGGCCCGCTCGACCTCGGGCAGCACGGTGTCGTCGTAGCCGACGATGCCGGGGAAGCGGTCGGCTCCGGACCGCATCCGGGTCAGGAGGTTGTCGCGGAGTTCCTGCTTGACCGTGCGGTACGCGTGGCCGGCCGCCCGCAGCTCGCCGAGCGAGCCGGGCAGGTCGGTCGGTGGGGCCGGGGTAACCGGGAAAGGCGCAGTCACCCCAACCACGCTAGCTCACACCGACGGGGGTGCCAGGTCCCTCGACCGGGCACCCCCCTCGACGGGACGGTTCAGCCGCGCCCGCAGCGGCGGCAGGCGCCCCGGCGACGCAGGTGGTACGCGTACGTGGCGACGCCCAGCGCGACGCCCCAGAGCGGCCAGAGCAGCATCGGGGCGGTGGCCAGGCTGAGCCCGGCGGAGAGGTCCCAGAAGTCGGGGCTGGCGAGCAGGCCGAGACTCGCCGCGGTGACCGCCACCGCGACCAGCGTCGCCGGGACGACGGCCAGCCCGACCGGCACCGGCCGCCCCGCCAGGCCCACCATCCAGCGCGGGAACCGTTCCCCCCAGCGCTGCACCAGCCCGAGGGTGAGGACCGCGCCCACCAGGGCGAAGCCGCCCAGCCCGGCGCCCGCCCAGACCAGCCCGGACTCGCGCATCTCGTCGAGGAACGACCGTTCGATGCCGAGCGGGACGCCGAGCGCCCAGGCGAGCCGGGTGACCGCGTACAGGGCGGGGATGGTGGCCGCGGTCCAGGCCGCCACGCGCCCCCAGCGGGTCGCCGGGGCGGGCGTGGTCCGGCCGTGGTCGGTGCCGTCGCGCCCGCACGCCGGGCAGGCGTCGGCGATGCGCCGCTGCCAGCGCAGCACCGCCCCGGCCAGCAGCACCCCGCCCACCACGGCGGCGAACCGGGCGAACAGCGCCCAGGTGAACACGTCGGCGTAGTCCACCGGCGGCCAGCCGAACGGCGCGCCGACGATCAGGATCGGGGTGTAGCCGAGGATGGTCAGCACCTCCACGTCCGGCACGACGACGGCGAGCAGGAAGGCGACCGTCCAGGCGTACGCCAGCAGCAGGGTGCGCAGCGGTCGGGCCGGGCGGCGGGCCGGCCCGGTCATGGCGAGCGCGGCCACCGCGGCGCCGAGCAGCAGCACGGCGAACAGGGGTGGCCCGACGTCGGTCGGGACCAGCCGGAGCAGGTTGGCCTCGCCGCCGCGCGGATCGTTCGCCCCGAACGGGTAGCCGGCGCCGGTGATGGCGCTGACCAGGGCGAGCAGGCCCCAGAGGCCGAGCCAGCCGGCGGCCAGCGGGGCGAGCCGGTCCGGCCGGCCCGGGGCCGTGCGGTGGGTGGGAGCGGTGGTCGTCGTCATGCTTCCCAGCCTCGGCCGACGGGCCGCGTACGCCCTCCCGTGCGGCGGTGAACCGGCTCCCCCACGGGAGGGAGAGTTCAGCCCGACGGGGTGACGAACCCCGACTCGTACGCGGCGATCACCGCCTGGGTGCGGTCGCGGACGCCGAGCTTGGCCAGCACGTTGCCGACGTGGGTCTTCACGGTCTCCACGCCGACCACCAGGTGCGCGGCGATCTCCGGGTTGGACAGGCCGGTTGTCATCAGCCGGAGCACCTCGGCCTCCCGGTCGGTGAGCCGGGCGGCGGCCAGCCGGTCGGCGCCCCGCCCCCCGTACGCCCCGGCGAGGCGGCGGATGGCGGCGGGGAAGAGCAGGGACTCGCCCCGGGCGACCACCCGGACCGCCTCCACCACCTCGGCGGGCCGGGCCCGCTTGAGCAGGAACCCGCTGGCTCCGGCGCGCAGCGCGTCGTAGACGTACTCGTCGTTGGCGAACGTGGTCACCACCAGGACCCGGGGCGGGTCGGCGGAGGTGGCGAGCAGCCGCCGGGTCGCCTGGATGCCGTCGATGCCGGGCATCCGCACGTCCATCAGCACCACCTGCGGACGCAGCCGGGCGACCAGCGGCGGCACCTCCGCGCCGTCGGCGGCCTCGCCGAGCACCCGCAGGTCGGGTTGGGCGTCGAGGATCGCCCGCAGCCCGACCCGGATCAGTTCGTCGTCGTCGACGATCAGCACGCCCGTGGTCGTCGCGGTCCCGGTCGTCATGGGGTCCTTTCGAACGGCAGTCGCACCCGGATGCGCCAGCGGTCACCGTCCGGCCCGACGCTCAGCCGGCCGCCGAGCAGCAGCACCCGTTCCCGCATCCCGTCGAGGCCCCGGCCGCCCCGCCCCGGGTCGCCGTGGCGCCGGCCCAGCGCGTTGTCCAGCTCCAGCTCCAGCGCGTCGGCGTCCACGTCGAGGCGCAGCGTGACCGGCCCCCGGCCGTACCGGGCCGCGTTGGTCAGCCCCTCCTGGACGATCCGGTAGCCCTCCCGGGAGACCGCCGCCGGCAGGTCGGCCGGGTCGCCGGTGCGCCGGGTGTCGACCGGCAGGCCGGCCGCGCGGGTGTCGGCCACCAGCCGGTCCAGGTCGGCGAGCGTACGCTGCGGCGCCGGCGTGACCGGCCGGCCGTCGGGCTCGCGGAGCAGCCCCAGCACGTGGTCGAGGTCGTCCATGGCGGTCCGCCCGGCCTCCTCGATCGCGCCCAGCGCGCGCCGGACGAACTCCGGGTCCCGGTCGAGCAGCTCGCGGGCGGCGCCGGCCTGCAGGGTGGCGACGGTGAGGGCGTGGCCCACCGAGTCGTGCAGTTCGCGGGCCAGCCGGTTGCGCTCGGCGAGCCGGGTGGTGCGCGCCTCCAGTGCCGCGATCCGCTCCGCCTGGGCGGGGCCGAGGAGCACCGGGGCCATCGACACCGCCAGCGCGCCCAGCCCGGCCACGGCGTAGCCGAGCGCCACCAGCACGACGATCCCGGCGAGGGTCAGCCAGCCGGTGTCCCGGCCGTCGAGCGGCCCGAACCGGTCGCCGCCGGTCATCCCGGTGTCGAGGCCGAACTGCTGCCCGATGAAGGCCAGCGCCATCGGCACGGCGCTGAACAGGGCGGCCACCACGAGCCCGCCGCTGACCAGGTGCAGCGCGATCCACAGCGCCGAGCGCAGCCGGGTCTCCCGGTCGGCGGCGTGCCCGGGCGCCGGGTCCGGCAGGTCGACGCCGAGCAGGGCCCGCGCGGCGGCGATCTCCAACGCGCGGGGGCCGTCGAGGAAGACCGGGACCGCCGCGATGGTCGCCGCGACGCCGAGCAGGGCCAGCACCAGCGGCCGGGGTACGTCCGAGCGGGTCAGCATCTGGGCGAAGGCCACCGCGAGCAGCGCGTACGGCAGCGCGAGCACCCCGCCGAGCAGCAGGAACACCCCGCGCCGCCAGGTGCTGGCGGCCACCAGCGGGGCGACGACCGTGCGGGGCTTCACCCGTCCATTCTGTCCCGCTCACGCCCGCGCCGACTCCCTCGCGTCGGGGAGATCGACGGCCGGGCGACGACTGCCCCCGGCGCGGCCCGGTCGGGCCGGTCAGCTCGGCCGCGGTCAGCCCGGCTGCGGGGTCAGCGGCCGATCCGGGACCGGAGCAGGCGGGGCGCCGCCGCGAGCCCGGTGATCGGGCGGAACTCCCTGGCCACCCGGGCGAGGGCGGCGTGTTCGTCGTCGGTCAGGTCGATGTCGGCGGCCGCCGCGTTGCGTTCCACCTGCTCCACGCTGGACGCGCCGGGGATGGCCAGCACGTTCGGGTGGCGCAGCAGGTAGGCCAGGGCGATCTGGCTGGGGGTGGCGTCGTGCGCGTCGGCCACCTGCCGCAGGGTGTCGATCAGCGTGGCGCCGCGCTCCAGGTTCTCCGGCAGGAAGTACGGGTTGGCCCGGCGTACCGCCCCGCTCGGCGGGTTCTTCGCGTCGTACCGGCCGGACAGGAAGCCCTGGGCGAGCGGGCTGTACGCGATGACGACGCGGCCGGCCTGCTTCGCGTACGGCAGCAGGTCGTGCTCGGGCCCACGGTCGATCATGCTGTAGCGGACCTGGTTGCTCAGCACCCGCCGACCGAGCGCCGCCTCGGCGACCTGCCACCGGCGCAGGCTGTAGTTGCTGACGCCGACCTCGCCGACCAGCCCCACGTCCTGCAGGGCGCGCATGCCGCGCATGGTGGTGTGGTCGGCGACCAGCGGGTTGGCCTGGTGCACCTGGTAGAGGTCGAGGTGGGTGACGCCGAGCCGGGCGGCCGAGGCGACCGCCCGCTGCTGCACCACCGGGGCGATCGGCAGGATCGGCAGGATCTTGGTGGCGAGCACGACCTTCGGCCGGTCCGCGCCGAGCGCCTCCCCGAGGATCCGCTCGCTGCGGCCGAAGCCGTACAGCTCGGCGGTGTCGAAGACGGTGATCCCGAGGTCGACGGCGCGCCGGACGATGTCGGCGGCCCGGCGCTCGTACTCGGGGCCGTAGCCCCACTCCCGGGACCCGAACTGCCAGGTGCCGAGGCCGATCTTGGACAGGGGCTTGGGGGTGTCGAGCGGGACGAGACGCATGGTCCCGAAACTACCCCGGTGTCCGTCGTCGCAGGCCCGTTCGCCGCGCACGCCCGCCACCGGCGGGGATAGGGTCGGTGGCCGTGACCTACCTCGCCGCCGATGAGCGCTACGACCAGATGACCTACCGGCGCAGCGGGCGCAGCGGGCTGCGACTGCCCGCGATCTCGCTCGGGCTGTGGCACAACTTCGGACCGGACCGGCCGTACGAGCGGCAGCGGGACGTCGTCCGCCGCGCCTTCGACCTCGGCGTGACCCACTTCGACCTCGCCAACAACTACGGGCCGCCGCCGGGCGCCGCCGAGGAGAACTTCGGCCGGATGCTCGCCACCGACCTGAGGGCGTACCGGGACGAGCTGGTCGTCTCCACCAAGGCCGGACACCTCATGTGGCCCGGCCCGTACGGCGAGTGGGGCTCACGCAAGTACCTGGTCTCCTCGCTGGAGCAGTCGCTGCGCCGCCTCGGGCTGGACCACGTCGACATCTTCTACTCGCACCGCTTCGACCCGGACACCCCGTTGGAGGAGACGATGGGCGCCCTGGACGCCGTCGTGCGGGCCGGCAAGGCGCTCTACGTCGGCGTCTCCAACTACGACTCGGCGCAGACCGAGCGGGCCGCCGCGATCCTGCGTGACCTGGGTACGCCGCTGCTGATCAACCAGCCGTCGTACTCGATGTTCAACCGCTGGACGGAGTCCGACGGCCTACTGGACACGCTGGAGCGCGTCGGCGCGGGCTGCATCGCGTACAGCCCGCTCGCCCAGGGTCTGCTCACCGACCGCTACCTGGGTGGCATCCCGGCGGACTCCCGGGTGCGCACCAGCGCCTTCCTCAGCGAGAGCGACCTCGGCGAGGCGAGGATGGCCACCATCCGGGCGCTCGGCGCGGTCGCCGAGCGGCGCGGGCAGTCGCTGGCCCAGCTCGCGCTCGCCTGGGCGCTGCGCGACCCGCGGATGACGAGCCTGATCATCGGGGCGAGCAGCGTGGCGCAGTTGGAGGCGAACGTCGCCACCCTCGACAACCTCGACCTCGGCCCCGACGAGCTGGCCGAGATCGAGCGCCACCTCGGCTGAGCCGCGACGGCCTCAGTGGAGGGCCTACGGCGACGCCGGGAGAAGGCCCTGAGCACGTCGAGGTCGTAACCCTCCCCGAAGTTGGCCAGCTCGGTCAGCAGGTCTTCGGGCTCGTACGCCGCCGACCCGGCCCAGGTCTCGAACGATCCGACCTCGGCCCGCACCTGCTCTGGCATGTAGAGGTGCGAGTGATGGATGAATGCAGAAAAGCCCTGGTGCGAGAAGGATCTCGCACCAGGGCTTTCGCAAGGGTGGAGCCGAGGGGACTCGAACCCCTGACCCCCACACTGCCAGTGTGGTGCGCTACCAGCTGCGCCACGGCCCCTTGCCTCGGCCCGGTTGCCCGGGCACGAGAGAACTATACACACGGCCCGCCGCATGGTCATCTCGCGGGGTCTCCCCCGCCGTGGGCCTAGTTGAGCGCCACGTCCGGGGGGAAGTGCGCGACCGCCGCCATCATGCCGCCCTGACGGCGCAGCACCATCGGCCACAGGTCGTCCGGCCGGTCGACGAAGGCGTCGCCGGGCAGCGCGTCGAGCACGAACCAGGAGCCGTCCTCGATCTCCTGCTCCAGCTGCCCCGTGCCCCAGCCCGAGTAACCGGCGAAGACCCGGATCCCCGTGATGCCCTCCCGCAGCGGCCCCGGGTCGACGGAGAGGTCGAGGGTGCCGACCGCCCCGGAGACCTGGTGGAAGCCTCTGAGCCGCTGCACCGGGTGGCGCATCCGGGCCAGGCAGATCGCCGAGTCGGGCTGCACGGGACCGCCCTCGAAGAGCACCGCCGGGTCGCGCGCCAGGTCGCTCCAGTCGCCCAGCACGTCGGCGACCGGCACCTCGGTGGCCCGGTTGAGCACCACGCCGAGGGCGCCGCCGGGCTCGTGCGCCACCAGCAGCACGACCGTACGGTCGAAGTTCGGGTCCTTCAGCGCCGGCGTCGCGACCAGCAGCCGCCCGGTCATCGACCCTGTCGCCCGCCCGCCGATCGCCTGCCCCTCTCCCTGCATGCCGGACACCCGTCAGACCGACCGGACCGGGACGTCCGGGGGCACCGGTGTCATCCGCGCTGTGAACGCCATGCCTGGCACCATAGCCTGCCTCCGGGGCGGTGGCTAAGGTCTGACGGTCGGTTGATCTACGGAGACGAGGGAGGACCGATGGGTCCCACGGCGGAACTCGCGGTGATCGGTGGTTCGGGGCTCTACGCGCTGCTCGACGGCGCGACCGAGCACGTGGTGGAGACGCCGTACGGGCCGCCGTCCGACGCCGTCACCATCGCCGAGCTGGGCGGCCGGCGGGTGGCGTTCCTGCCCCGCCACGGCCGCGACCACCGCCACCCGCCGCACCTGATCCCCTACCGGGCCAACCTCTGGGCGCTGCGCTCCCTCGGCGTACGCCAGGTGCTCGCCCCCTGTGCCGTGGGCGGCCTGCGCCCGGAACTCGGGCCGGGCACGTTCGTGGTGCCGGACCAGCTGATCGACCGCACCAGCGGGCGGGCGCAGACCTACTACGACCGGGGCGCGGTGCACGTCTCCTTCGCCGACCCGTACTGCCCCGCCGGCCGGCGTACGCTGCTCGCCGCCGCGGCCCACCGGGACGTGCCGGCGGTGGACGGCGGGACGGTGGTGGTGGTCGAGGGCCCGCGCTTCTCCACCCGGGCCGAGTCGCGGTGGTACGCCTCGATGGGCGGCACCGTGGTCAACATGACGGGTCATCCGGAGGCGGTGCTGGCCCGCGAGCTGGCCCTCTGCTACTCGTCGATCGCCCTGGTCACCGACCTCGACGCGGGTGTGGAGGGCGGCGAGGCGGTGACGCACGAGGAGGTGTTCCGGGTCTTCGGGGAGAACATCGACCGGCTGCGGGGGCTGCTGCTGGCGGCCGTCGCCGCGCTGCCCGGCGAACGGGACTGCGACTGCGGCCGGGCGTTGGACGGCATTCCCCTCCCCTTCACCCTGCCCTGAGGGGGCGGGCCGGCGAAAGGCCCGGATCGCCCGAGCCGTCCCGATAGATTGGGAGGCGATGGCAACGGTCCGCGACACCACGTACGACCTGCTGCGTGCCCTCGGCCTGACCACCGTCTTCGGCAACCCGGGTTCGACCGAGGAGCCGTTCCTGCGGGACTTCCCGGACGACTTCCACTACGTGCACGCCCTGCACGAGGCGTCGGCGGTCGGCATGGCGGACGGGTACGCGCAGGTCACCGGCCGTCCCGCCCACGTCAACCTGCACACCGCCCCCGGCACGGGCAACGGCATGGGCAACCTGGTCACCGCGTGGCACAACCGGACGCCGCTGATCGTCACCGCCGGCCAGCAGACCCGGGAGATGCTGCTGACCGAGCCCCGCCTGACCAGCCGGCGGGCCACCGAGCTGCCCCAGCCGTACGTGAAGTGGAGCCACGAGCCGGTCCGCGCGCAGGACGTTCCGGCGGCGCTGATGCGGGCGTACGCGACGGCCGTGCAGCCACCCGCCGGGCCGGTCTTCCTGTCGCTGCCCCTCGACGACTGGGCGCAGCCGGCCGACCCTCCGCCGCCGGTGCGGACGGTGGCCACCCGGTACGCGCCCGACCCGCACCGGCTGCGCGAGTTCGCCGCCGTGCTGGCCGCCAGCCGGGCGCCCGTGCTGGTGCTCGGCGCGGCCGTGGACCGGGCCGACGGCTGGCCCGCCGCCGTGGCGCTGGCGGAGCGGCTGGCCGCGCCGGTCTGGTCGGCCCCCGCCCCGGAGCGGGCCGCCTTCCCCGAGGACCACCCGCACTTCCGGGGGGTGCTCCCCTTCGCCATCGGACCGCTGTCGGAGGCGCTGGAGGGCCACGACACCGTGCTGGTGGTGGGGGCACCGGTGTTCCGCTACTACCCGCACGTGCCGGGCGACCACCTGCCCCCCGGGGCCCGCCTGCTGCACGTCACGGACGACCCGGAGGAGGCCGCCCGGGCGCCCGTGGGCGACAGCCTGCTCGGCGACGCCGGGCTGGCCCTGGCCGAACTGGTCGACCTGCTGCCGGCGACGGACCGACCGGCGCCGCCGCCCCGCCCCGGACCGCCTCCGCCGCCGGCCGGGCTGCCGCTGGCCCCGGACGCCCTCTTCGCGGCCCTGGCCGGGCACTGGCCCGCCGACGGGATCCTGGTCCAGGAGTCGCCGTCGAGCCTGCCGGCGCTGCGCCGCCGGCTGCGCAGCACCCGCCCCGGGTCGTACTTCACGATGGCCAGCGGCGGCCTCGGCTACGGCCTGCCGGCGGCGGTCGGCGTCGCGCTCGCGCAGCGCGACACCCGCCGGGGGCGGCCGGTGGTCGCGGTCGTCGGGGACGGTTCGTTCCACTATTCGGTGCAGGCGCTCTGGACCGCCGCCCGGCTGCGCCTGCCGCTGGTCGTCGTGGTGCCGGTCAACCAGCAGTACGCCATCCTGAAGGCCTTCGCCGACTTCAAGGACACGCCGGGGGTGCCCGGGCTGGACCTGCCCGGGCTGGACATCGTCGCCATCGCGCGCGGCTACGGCTGCGCGGCCACCGTCGCGCGGACCCCGGAGCAGCTCGGCGAGGCACTGGCCACCGCGCTGCGCGCCGACGGCCCGACGGTGCTGCCGGTCCCGGTCAGCACCGAGGTGCCCCCGCTCCTGTGAGCCCCGGGGTACGCGGGCGGCCCGCTCCCGGGAACCGTCCGCACGGGTCGGCCGGTGCCGTCAGCCGCCGTCCGGGCCGCACCGGTCGACCGGTGCCCCTCAGCTCGCCGCGAGCCGCAGCGGCGCGCCGGTGAGCACGTCGAGGACCGGCCGGTCGCCCAGCGGGGCCTTCAACGTGGCGGTGACCGGTTCGATCTTCAGCATCGCGTTGCACACACCGGTGGCGGTGACGACGCTCCCGCCCACCACCACGACGTCGTCGCGCTCCTGCACCAGCGGGGTGATCCCGGTGTCGCAGCTGCCCACGCCGAGCCGCCAGGTCAGCTCCGCACCGTCCACGGACCGGACGTCCTGCGCGCCGACCACGCCCTCGGGGGCCGGGCCGGCCGGCGGGGCGGGCTCGGGCGGTGCGGTGACAGCCTGCGGGGCCACGGCGAGC
Organism: Micromonospora sp. CPCC 205546; assembly: GCF_036902715.1. Lineage (NCBI taxonomy): Bacteria > Bacillati > Actinomycetota > Actinomycetes > Micromonosporales > Micromonosporaceae > Micromonospora > Micromonospora sp. CPCC 205546. Next base: position 12,259 of record NZ_JBAKHL010000023.1, on the reverse strand, counting down.
CGGGCCACCGGCGCGGCCAGCTCCTCGACGGTGAACAGCCAGGCCGGCACCTGGGCCTCGCCCCGGCTGGTACGCACCGCCGCGCTGCCCAGCTTCACGGCCGTGACCGTGAGTGGGACGCAGGCGGTCTGCGGGGCGCTGCTCACCGGGCCGTCGGGCCCCGGCTCGACGGTCGGGCCGCCACCGGGCAGCTTCGGCCCGGGCGCCTTCGGGCGTCCGTCGCACGGCGGCGGGTCCCCCCGGTCGAGCTGCCCGTACGCGGTGGCGGCGCTGACCAGCGGAACGGTCAGTGTGCCGTCCGGAAACCGGATGGCACCGTCGGGAGGCTTCGCCGCCGGCACCTCGACCTGGTCGCGGTACCAGCCGTTGTGGAAGGCGACCTTGGTCTCCTCGGTGAACCCGGGGTCGCCGAGGAGGACCGTCGGGTCCTGCATCGGCACGTAGCCGGACTTCCACGCGGGAACCGGTCGCCACGCGTCGGCCACCTCGGTGGCGCGCTGGGCGAAGGCGTCGCGGCGCGGGTCGGAACCGGGCGCGTCGACGGCGGGGTCGGAGCCGGCCGGCGCACACCCGGCGACGATCATCAACAGCGGAAGGCCCAGCAGGGCGGCGTTACGGCGCATGTCGGTTGGACGCCGACGCGCCCACGCCGGTTCCCGCGGTCAGGTCTCCCCGCCCAGATCCGTCTCGTACGCCTCCCAGAGCAGGTCCGCGCCGCGCTGCCGGTGCCGGGCCAGGGCCCGCAGCAGGTACGCGGCCCGGCCGAGCAGGTCGTCGACCGTGGCGTCCGGTGCCTCCGCCGCCTGCTGGAGGGCGGTCAGCGCGGCGGTGATGGCGAGGTGTTCCCGGGCCAGCAGCCGCACCCCGCGTTCCAGCCGGGGCGCCTGGCCGAGCACTTCGGCGTACAGGCCGGCGGGCCCCTCGGTGGCCCGCACGTGCTCCGCGAAGCCCCGCCGCACGGGGCCCAGCCCCCCGAGGAGGCGTTCCCGCCAGCGCGGCTCGGCCGGGGTGAGCGCCAGTGCCCGCGCCAGCGGGTGCAGGTCCCCGGGCGGGGCGCCGGGGGGCCGGCACGCGGCGGGCGGCCGGAGCTCTCCGGCGAGGAAGGGCGGCTGCTGGATCGGACCGGTGACCATGGGCACCTCCCGCGTCGCGTCTGACCGCGTACAGCGATGGTGGACCCGCCGCGTGCGCGGTGTCCAGAGGGGCGGGCCGCCTCATCCGTCCCAGCGGACCCGGCGGCCCCGCGGGACCCAGCGTCCCCACGGCGGCGGGCCACCGAACGCCGGGAGGCCGCCCCGGAGGATCGCCAGTTCCGCCGCGCCGCCGCCCGGGGGACGGGCCGGCGGCTGCCGGTGCGGGCGCGGGCCGCAGGGCGGAGACGACGATGCGCCCCGGTCCGGTGACCGGGGCGCATCGTCTGGTGGTGGAGGTGCCGGGAATCGAACCCGGGTCCTTCGCCGGTTTGTCAGGGCTTCTCCGAGCGCAGCTCGCTGTGCCTCTACTCGGCCCCACCGCTCACGCGAGCAAGTTGGTGTGACGGGCCCAGTCGCTGATTGATCTCGCCGCACGGACCCCGCGACCGGGTCCGATTGGCCAGCCTCCTAGCTGATGCCGGCTAACTGGGTCGAAGGCACTCCCAGGCCGACAGACTCACTACTCGCCTCAGGCGGCGAGAGCGAAGTCAGCGCGATTGTTCTTGGCGCTTATTGGTTTCCGACGACCGATTCTCGAGACGACGTCGGCTTCCTCGGCTCGCTTCCCCTGTCGCTGCGTACGAAGTCGAAACCAGTCACCCCCTCGACAGGCCGCCGATGTGGCGGCACTGACAAGCGTAACGCCTGCCGCAACGGGTTTCATCCCGAGCCCCGGGGCCGACGAGCCGACCGGGACGAATGCGACAGATCAGTCGTCCATTCCCTTGCCACGTCGGCCGGCGACCCGGGCGATCTCCCGGTCCGCGTCCCGCTTGGCGAGGTCCTGACGCTTGTCGTACGACTTCTTGCCCTTCGCCAGGGCGATCTCCACCTTCGCCCAGCCGTCGGAGAAGTAGACCTGCAACGGCACCATGGTCAGGCCGCCCTCGCGGGTCTTGCCGATCAGCCGGTCGATCTCCAGCCGCTTGAGCAGCAGCTTGCGGGTCCGCCGGGGCTCGTGGTTGGTCCACGTGCCCTGCGTGTATTCCGGGATGTGCATCCCGTGCAGGTAGAGCTCGCCGTTGCGCTCCTGCGCGAACGCGTCGACCAGCGACGCGCGCCCGGCGCGCAGCGACTTCACCTCGGTGCCGGTCAACGCCATGCCCGCCTCGTAGGTGTCGAGGATCGCGTAGTCGTGCCGGGCCTTCTTGTTGGAGGCGACGACCTTGCGTCCCTTTTCCCGTGGCATCGGCGCCACCCCCTTTCCGGTGATCCGCGCCGGCCGTGACCGGCCGCGGGGCGGAGATCATGCTACCCGAACGACAAGGACCCTCCCGCGCCGTTTATTCCGGCACGGAAGGGCCCCGTCGGACCGTACGGGCGTCAGACCCGCAGGTAGAAGCGGAGCGTGACCCAGGCGGTCACCGCGCTGACCAGGCCACCGACGCCGGCCATCAGCGGGAACATGAACAGGATGTCGCCCCAGCTCACCGGCGAGAGCAGGCCCTGCAGCGCCTGGAGCGACCCGTCGAACAGCAGGTACTTCGCCGCTATCAGGGCCACCAGGCCGAGCAGCGAGCCGATGAGACCGGCGACCACGGCCTCCAGCACGAACGGTGCCTGGATGAACCAGTTCGACGCGCCGACCAGCTTCATGACCGCGACCTCACGCCGCTTGCTGTACGCGGCCACCTGGATCGTGTTGGCGACCAGGAGCAGCGCGGCGACGGCCATCACGATCGCGGCGGCCAGGGCGATGTTCTGGATCGACGTGAGGATGTCGAAGATCTTGTCCAGCAGCCGGCTCTGGTCGACGATCTCGTCGACGCCCTCGGTGTCCTTGTACTGGTCGTAGATGCTCTTGTACTGCTCCGGGTTGTTCAGCGTGAGCCGGAACGACTCGGGCAGGCTGTCCGCCTTGACGGCGCTGAGCAGGTCCGGGGCGTCCTGGAACATCTCCTGGAAGCGCTTGTAGGCCTCGTCCTTGTTGACGAAGATGCTCTCCTTGACCAGGGGGTCGCCCTCCAGCTTGGCGGCCAACGCGTCACGCTGATCGGGGCTCACCTCCTGGGTGAGGAAGATGGAGACCTGGATGTTCTTGTAGTAAAGGTCTTTCATGTCGTCGACCTGGCGGTACATGAGACCGCTGGCGCCGAGCATGGTCAGCGAGACCGCCATCGTGATGATCATCGCGATGGTCATGGTCACGTTGCGCCACAGTCCGACCAGTACCTCGGACAGGACGTATTTCACGCGCATCGGGATTTCCTCCGGGTCTCCGGCATGAGGTGTTCGTCGTCAGGCTGCGCAGGGGTGGCGTCGGCTCAGCCGTAGACGCCGCGGGCCTGGTCGCGCACGATGCGGCCACTCTCGATCTCGATGACCCGGCGGCGCATCTGGTTCACGATGTTGGAGTCGTGCGTGACCATCACGACGGTCGTGCCGGTGCGGTTGATCCGGTCCAGCAGGCGCATGATCTCGATCGAGGTGTCCGGGTCGAGGTTTCCGGTCGGCTCGTCCGCGAGCAGGATCAGCGGGCGGTTCACGAACGCCCGGGCGACGGCGACCCGCTGCTGCTCACCACCGGAGAGCTCGTGCGGGTAGCGGTGCTCCTTGCCACCGAGTCCGACCAGTTCCAGAACCTCCGGCACGACCCGACGGGCGACCGCCTTGGTCTTGCCGATCACCTCGAGGGCGAACGCCACGTTCTCGTAGGCGGTGCGGTTCGGCAGCAGCCGGAAGTCCTGGAACACGCAGCCGATGGAGCGCCGGAAGTGGGGTCGCTTCCAGGAACGCATCGACGTGACGTCCTTGCTGTTGACGACGACCCGGCCCTTGTTGGGCGAGACCTCGTGCAGCAGCAACTTGATGATGGTGGACTTGCCGGAGCCGGATGGACCGATGAAGAAGACGAACTCGCCCTTCTCGATCGAGACGGACACGTTGTCGAGCGAAGGCCGGGACGCCTTCGGGTACGTCTTCGTCACTTGCTCAAGCTGAATCACGGGTGGTGAGTCTACGCGGTGTAACCGGGGAGCCAAGCCCCACGCCCCGCCGTTGCGAGTCGCGTCATCCAATTCGGGCGTACCGGGGAGATCGACGACGCGCTGCGCCCACGATCGATCACGCAGCGTCGCCGGCGAGCTGCTGCTGCTTGCGCCACCGGATGCCCGCCTCGAGGAACTTGTCCAGATCGCCGTCGAAGACGGCGGTCGGATTGCCCGTCTCCTGCTCGGTCCGCAGATCCTTCACCATCTGGTACGGGTGCAGGACGTACGAGCGCATCTGGTCGCCCCACGAGCCGGCGGCGTCCGTCTTAAGGCCCTGCATCTTAGCCTGCTCCTCCTGGCGCTTGCGCTCCAGCAGCCGGGCCTGGAGCACCCGCAGCGCGGACGCCTTGTTCTGCAACTGGGACTTCTCGTTCTGACAGGTGACCACGATGCCGGTCGGGATGTGGGTGATCCGCACCGCCGAGTCGGTGGTGTTGACGCTCTGCCCGCCCGGCCCCGAGGAGCGGTAGACGTCGACCCGCATCTCGTTCTCGGGGATCTCGATGCTGTCGGTCTGCTCGACGACCGGCAGCACCTCCACGCCGGCGAAGCTGGTCTGCCGGCGCCCCTGGTTGTCGAAGGGGCTGATGCGCACCAGCCGGTGGGTGCCGGACTCGACGCTGAGCGTGCCGTACGCGTAGGGCACCTTGACGGTGAAGGTGGCCGACTTCAGGCCCGCCTCCTCGGCGTAGGAGGTCTCGTAGACCTCCGTCGGGTAGCCGTGCCGCTCCGCCCAGCGCAGGTACATCCGCAGCAGCATCTCGGCGAAGTCCGCCGCGTCCACGCCGCCGGCGCCGGCCCGGATGGCGACGAGCGCCTCCCGGGAGTCGTACTCGCCGGAGAGCAGGGTGCGGACCTCCATCTCCTCGATGGCCTTGCCCAGCGAGGCGATCTCCGCCTCGACCTCGACGAGCACCCCCGGGTCGGACTCCGCCTCGGCCAGTTCCAGCAGCACCTTGGCGTCGTCGAGCCCGGAGCGGAGACTGCCGAGCTTGCTGATCTCACCGTTGACGTACGACAACTGGGAGGTCACCTGCTGGGCCTTCGCCTGGTCGTCCCACAGGTCGGGCGCGGAGGCCTCCTGCTCCAGGCGGTCCTTGTCCGCGCGCAGCCGGTCGATGTCGAGCACCGCCTCGATGTTGCGCAGGGTGGCGTCGAGGTCCTTGAGCTGTTCGGCGTAATCGGCAGCGGTCACGACAGACAAGGGTACTGCTCGTGCGAGGAGTGAGCTTGCGAGCCCCGCAGTCACGAGCAAAAAAGGCACAGCTCGTGCGAGGATCGGGCCTGCGCGCCCCGCAGTCACGAGCAAAAAAGGCACAGCTCGTGCGAGGATCGGGCCTGCGCGCCCCGCAGTCACGAGTCAAAAAGGCGTCGCCGGGCCGGGGCGGTCAGCCGACCGGGGCGCTCTTCAGCCAGGACAGGGCCGCCTTGTGGTAGGCGACGGCGAACTCCAGCGCGCTGGCGTCGTACGCGTCGCCCTCCTTCTTGGCGTTCTTGACCTGCTCCCGGACCTTGGCCAGGGCCTCGGTGTGGTAATCGTTGGCCGCCGCCTGGAGGTTCTTGAGCTGGCTGGCCGAGTGCAGCTCGCCGAAGGCGATCCGCAGGGCGATCGGGTTGCGGATGGTGTCCCGCCCCGGCTCCTCGGCCAACCAGCGGGAGAATGTCCGTTTTCCGGACGCGGTGATCGCGTACGGCTGGCTGGAGCGCGGGCCGGGCTTGCCCATCCGGACCAGGCCCCGCTCGGCCAGCACCGGCAGCTCCCGGTAGACCTGACTGCGTGTCATCGACCAGTACGGCGCCAGCCGGCGCTCGGCGGCGGCCATCAACTGGCCGCCTGTCATGGGACCCTCGTGGAGCAGCCCGAGCAGGGCCGCCGCCGTGGGGTTGACTCCGGATTCCGCCATGCCCCTCACGCTGCCACTTTGCCGACGCGGCGTCCAGGATTTGGCATTTTCGCCACCCGGTCGGGTTCCTATGTGCACTGTCGGCGCGAGACAGTCCGCCGGGGAGACGGGCGGACGCTCCCCCGGGGAGTCCCGGGGGAGGCCCGCGGGTCACAGTCGGCTACGCAGCTCCCACAGCTCCGGGTAGAACCGGGTCTCCACGCGCGAGCGCAGGTACGCCCCGCCGGCCGAGCCCCCGGTGCCGGGCTTCGTGCCGATCTGCCGCTCGGCCATCAGCACGTGCCGGGCCCGCCACAGCGAGAACGCCTGGTCGTGCGCGACCAGCGCCTCCGCGAGGTCCCACAGCGGTCCGAACCGCTCCCGGTCCCCGGCGATCGTGGCGTACGCGGCGAAGCGCGCCTCCTCCTCGGCGACGTCGAAGCCGGCGCGGCCCAGCACGGCCAGGAAGCCGTCCCAGAGGCTCGGCTCGTCCAGCCGCCGCTGCAGCCGCTCCCGCTCCACGTCGGGCAGCCCCCGGAAGCGGCGCAGGTAGTCCGGGTCCTTGAGGCCGGAGAGGAACTCGATCTCCCGGAACTGGGCGGACTGGAAGCCCGAGGCGGGCGCGAGCTTGGTGCGGAACGCCAGGAAGTCCTGCGGGGTCATGGTGTCGATCACGTCGACCTGACCGATCAGGACCCGCTCCACCACGTGGCAGCGCTCCAGGCGCACCCTGGGCAGGTAGGTCTCGCCGGCCAGCAGCCGGTCCCGGGCGTCGGTCAGCTCCGCGAGCAGCAGCTTGAACCACAGCTCGTAGACCTGGTGGATGGTGATGAAGAGCAGCTCGTCGTGGGAGGCGGGGTCGGACTCCGGCACCTGCGCCGCCAGCAGGTCGGCCAGCCGGAGGTAGTCGGTGTAGGTGAGCAGGCCACCCTGCTCGCCGAAGTGGGGGTCCTGCGCGGGGGTGGGGTGGGTCACAGCGGCCACGGTACCGCCGCCCGGCCGCCCCCGCTCCCCCCGGTGCGGGCACGTGCGAGGGCCCTTCCCGTCGCCGGGAAGGGCCCTCGCGCACACCTCAGCCCATGTGGGGGTACGTGTGGTCGGTCGGCGCGACGAAGGTCTCCTTGATCGTCCGGGGCGACATCCACCGGACGAGGTTGTGCCAGGAGCCGGCCTTGTCGTTGGTGCCGCTGGCGCGGGCGCCGCCGAAGGGCTGCTGCCCGACGACCGCGCCGGTGGGCTTGTCGTTGATGTAGAAGTTGCCGGCGGCGTAGCGCATCCTCTCGGCCACCGCGTCGACGACCCGGCGGTCCGTCGCGAAGATCGACCCGGTCAGGGCGTACGGCGCCACCGACTCGGCCTGGCCGACCACGTCGTCGAAGCGGCCGTCGTCGAAGACGTGCACGCCGAGGATCGGCCCGAAGTACTCGGTGGTGAACGTCTCGTGCGCCGCGTCGGTGCACTCGAAGAGCGTGGGCCGGACGAACCAGCCCACCGAGTCGTCGGCGGTGCCACCGGCGAGCACCCGGCAGGCGTCGTCGCCGCCGATCAGCTCCAGCGCGGCGGTGTGCCGGTCGAACGCCCTGGCGTCGATCACCGCGCCACCGAAGTTGCCGAAGTCGGTGACGTCTCCGTACGTGAGGGACTCCGCGGTGGCGGCCAGCCGGTCGCGCAGCCCGCCCTCCCACAGCGAGCGCGGGACGTACGCCCGGGACGCCGCCGAGCACTTCTGGCCCTGGTACTCGAAGGCGCCACGGATCAGGGCGGTGTGCAGGGCGTCGACGTCGGCGCTGGTGTGCGCGACGACGAAGTCCTTGCCGCCGGTCTCGCCGACCAGCCGGGGGTAGCCACGGTAGCGGGAGATGTTCTCGCCGACGGTGCGCCACAGGTGCTGGAAGACCTTCGTGGAGCCGGTGAAGTGGATGCCGGCCAGGTCCGGGTCGGCGAGCACCACCTCGGAGACCTCCTCGCCGCGCCCGGTGACCATGTTGATCACACCGGGGGGCAGGCCGGCCGCCTCGAACAGCCGCATGGTGAAGTGCGCGGCGAACTGCTGCGTCGGGCCCGGCTTCCAGACCACGGTGTTGCCCAGCAGGGCCGGCGCCGAGGGCAGGTTGCCGGCGATGGCGGTGAAGTTGAACGGGGTGACCGCGTAGACGAAGCCCTCCAGCGGGCGGTGGTCGAAGCGGTTCCAGACGCCCGGCGACGAGATCGGCTGCGCCTGGAGCAGCTCCCGGGCGAAGTGCACGTTGAACCGGAGGAAGTCGATGAACTCGCAGGCCGCGTCGATCTCGGCCTGGATCACGGTCTTCGACTGGCCGAGCATGGTGGCCGCGTTCAGGGTGTCGCGCCAGGGGCCGGCCAGCAGCTCGGCGGCGCGCAGAAAGACCGCGGCCCGCTCCTCGAACGGCAGGGCCCGCCACATCGGGGCGGCGTCCTTGGCGGCCTTCACCGCGGCGCGGGCGTCCTCGTGGGTGGCGTGCGCGGTGACGCCGAGCACGTGCGCGTGCCTGTGCGGCTGCACCACGTCGATCGGGTCGCCGCCGGCCATCCGCTGCTCGCCGGCGATTGTCATCGGCAGGTCGATCCGCTCGGCCGCCAGGTCGGTCAGCCGACGCTGGAGCCGTTCCCGGTCGGTGCTGCCCGGCTCGTAGTTGCGCACCGGCTCGTTGCGCGGCTCGGGTACGGAGAACACAGCGTCCATGAAGGCTCCTGGCGATCTCGACGGCGGTGGCGAAACCGGACCCGCGGGCACCGGCCGGACGGCCGGCACCGACGCCGCGCCGGGTTGACCGGTCAGGGCAGCGGGACCTCTCCCGATTCTCCCACGGCCCGCCCCCACCGCCGCCCCGCCCGTGCCGGCCCCCGGTCCTCCCCCGGGGTGGGGGCCGTGGGCGGGCGACGGGGGACGGGGGTGGTGGACGCGTACGCTGGGTGGCCGGTGAACTGCCGGCCCACCGGGGCCGGGCGTCCGTCGGAGGGAAGACGATGACCAAGCAGCCCGGCAGCTCCGCAGCCGCGGAGTCGGACCGGTCGGCGCGGGCCGCCGACGCGGCCCCCGAGACGACGGACGCCGTCGGGGCCACCGCCACCGGAGGGCAGGAGGCCACCGTCGGGCAGCAGGACGCCACCGCCGGACCGGTGGACGCCACCGCCGGTCCCGTGGACACGACCGACGGACCGACGGACACGACCGACGGAACCCGGGTCGGGTCCCCGGCCGACCCGCAGGGCGGGACAGCTCCGGCGCTCGCGCCCGCGACGCCGGTGCTCGCCCTCCTGGCGCTCGGGTGGCTGGCCGCGATGCTCTGGTCGACCCGCGAGGTGATCAACTCGGCGGCCGCCGGCCTCACCGCCATCAGCCTCTCGGCGTTCGCCCTGCCGGGGGTGATCTCGGCCGCGCTGGTCGCCGGCGCCGGCTTCGCCCTCTTCGGCGTCGACCTGCTCGCCCGCCGGGGCAGCGACCGGGTCACCCTGCGCTTCCTGGCGGCGATCGGCACCGGCCTGCTCGTCGGGCTCGCCGCCGCGTTCGCGATCAACCTGACGTACGCCGACGACACGACCACCAACGTGATCGCCGCCACCACCGCCGCCGCCGCGACCATCGGCGGGGCCATCGCCGGCGCCCGCAGCGGGCCCGTGGTCGGGGCCGTGGTGGCCGCCGCCCTCGGCACGCTGATCTTCGTGGTGGCCTTCAGTCGGGCCCGCGACCCGCTCTTCGACCTGTTCGGCAGCGGTGACACCCAGGAGTCGCTGCTGAGCGCGGCCAAGTGGGTGTCCCGCACCGAGTCGCTGCTCGCCGGCCTGGTGGCCGGGTTGCTGGCCTTCGGATACCTGACCCTGGCCCGGCGCCGGGCCGCCCGGCTCGAGGCGTCGGCGCCCGCGCCCCGCTGGCCCGCCTACCTGCTGGCCGGGGCCGGCCCGGGCCTGCTCCTGATCGTCGCCGAGGTGATCATCCGGGTCGGCGGGCGGTCCCTGCTCGACCTGGCCGGTGCGCTGAGCGAGGCGGACGCGGTGGCCCAGACCTCGCTGGGCACCTCCCGGATCGACAACGCCATCTGGGTGCTCTTCGTCGGCGCGCTGACCGCGATGATCGCCTTCGGTCGGACCCTGGGGCCCGCCGCCGACGACGACGAGCCGGCCGAGGCCACCCCCACCCGCTGAACCCGACACCGCCACGTAAGGCGTCGCCCCGACGCGGGCTCCCGTGAGGGGCGCCGTGGGTGGCGGTCGGGATCAGGAGGTGGCGCGCAGCAGCAGGTCCAGCTCGGTGACGTCGTACCACTCCAGCTCGTGGTCCTCGGCGCCGTCGACCGTGAACTGCGCGTCCGGGTCGCCGGCCAGGGCCTCGGTGACCGCCTCCGCCGCGGCGGAGACGTCCTCGACCGCGTCGGCGCCGTCCACGTGGACGGCCGCGACGGCACCGACCGGCACGGGAGCGCTCAGCTCGACCGCGCTGGAGCCCAGCTCGCCGTCGCCCCGGCCCACCGCCGGGGCGGGCAGGTCCACCGAGACCACGACCCGGCGGCGGGGCGCGTCGGGGTCGGCCCGGAGCAGTTGCAGCGCGTCCTGGGCCGCCCGGGTGAAGGCGACGTACTCCAGCTCCTCCTCGTCGCCCTCGGCGTACCACTCGCGCAGCGTGGGGGTGACCGCGTGCGCGGCGGCCACGGGCAGCCCGCTGCCGCGCAGGAGGGTCAGCATCGGGACGGTCGCCGGCACGTACACCCGGACGAGTTGTTCGGTCACCGGTCGTCTCCCCCGCTCAGGTCCCGCGCCGGCCCTCGCCGGCACGGGCCGATCATGCCCTATGCCGGGACCGTCACACACCGGGACCTGCCGCGCGCAACGGTCCGTCGGGGTGTCCGCAGGACGCCGCGCCGCAGGTCTCGCCACGTCGACTGGGCTCCGTCGGTGGTCGGTGGCAAACTGAACCAAACGACGCCAACCCCGGGGGTTTTCGTGGAGCCGAGGTTCCTGCTGCTCTCCGACGTGGCCACCGAGCTGAACGTGTCGGACTCGCAGGTCTACCACATGGTGCGCAGCGGCGAGCTGCCCGCGATCAAGATCGGTGGGCGCGGGCAGTGGCGGGTGGAACGCGCCCGACTGGAGGAGTACATCGAGCGCAAGTACGCCGAGACGGCCGATTGGGTGCGGAGCAACCCGCTGACCGATCGCGACCCAGAGTAACCATACCGATCCGCACGGGCATTGACCGCAGCGCTGCCGTGCCCGAGAATGGAGACCAACGAAGGCAAACGAAGGCAAACGCAAGAACCCTGGGAGGCTCACGGATGACCGACCCCCGCCGTCCCGGGCCGGCCCGGCCTCCCGTCCGACTGCGCCCCGCCCCCTCCTTCGACCCGCCGTTCACCGACGACGACGCCGCCCACTGGCCGGCCCCGGGCCACGCCCAGCTCGTGCTCGACCTGTTCGAGTCGGCCCGGCGCGAGGCAGACCGGCCGCCCGGCCGACGCCAGCGACCCGCGCCGGCCGGCCCCGGTCGGCGCACCACCGCCCCGCTGCCGCTGGAAGCGCTGGTGACCGCCACCCCCGAGGCGACCCGGGCCGCGCACCGTTTCGTCTGCACCTGCCTGGAGGTGCTCAACGGCTATCGCCCGCCCGCACAGCTCAGGCCGCTGCTCGACCCGGCCCGCGCGGCCGGGCTGCTGCCCGAGCTGGCCCGCGCCACCGCCCGCGGCGGGCCGGTCCGGCGCCGGTCGACCCGGCCGGCCGTGCACCTGCGTCGACTGCGGGTCTGCGAACCGCGCGCCGCCGCCGTCGAGGTGGCCGCGGTCCTCGCCGGCGCGGGCGGGCGCACCTGGGCCATGGCGCTGCGCCTGGAACACCGCCGGGGCAGGTGGCTCTGCACGGCCCTGCAGGTGCTCTGAAGCGGTCCTCGCGCGAGACGGAAGCGAGCCGCGGTCCCGAAGAGGACCGCGGCTCGACTGCTCCGGGCGGGCGCGGGCCCGCTCAGCTGGTGCTCACGCGCCGCCGTTGGGAGAGCCGTGGCAGCGCTTGTACTTCCGGCCGGACCCGCACGGGCACGGCGCGTTGCGGGACGGTCCGTTGCCTGCCTCCGCCTGCCCCGGCGCCACCCGCCGGTTGCTGGCCGCCGGGACGCCCGGGCCGCGCAGGCCCGACGCCGGGCGCTGCGGTGCCGCCGGGGCGGGCGTGGCCGGCGCGGCCGGGGGGGCCG